>JBFILF010000248.1:0-8104 GCA_041599835.1 Pirellulaceae bacterium | reverse complement strand
GGTCACCGAGAAAATCTTGCCGACTTCCTCCAGCGTGTAGGAATAGCCGTCGGCGAGCCCGTACCGCAGACGGACAATTTCGCGTTCGCGGTAATTAAGATGTTCCATAGCCTCTTCGATTCGCAGTTTCAGCGCTTGCTGGTGCGTATCGTATAACGGGTCGTCGTCCCGGTGATCCTCGAGGAACTCGCCGAAATAACTGTCCTCATGGTCTCCCACAGGCTGATCCAGCGACAGCGGTTGGCGGGCCATTTTCATGATCACCCTGGCATCTTCCACGGATAGTTCCGCCCGCTCGGCGGTCTCCTCCGGAGACGGATCGCGACCTAATTCCTGGACAAGATCGCGAACGACGTTGCGCACTTTGCTCATGGTGTCGATCATGTGTACGGGAACGCGAATGGTGCGGCTCTGATCGGCAATGGCACGCGTGATGGCCTGTCGAATCCACCAGGTCGCGTAGGTCGAAAATTTGTAGCCGCGGGCATGCTCAAATTTATCCACCGCCCGCATCAGTCCCGTGTTTCCTTCTTGAATCAAATCCAGAAAACTCAGGCCGCGATTGCGATACTTTTTGGCGATCGAAACCACCAGCCGCAAGTTCCCGGCAGACAAAACGCGTTTTGCGCGATCGTGGAAGTGCTGGCAACGCGTCGTGCGCTGGATGCGCCGTTTGAGCGTTTTGGGACTTTCCAAAGTTTTTTGCATCAGAAAATGCAAGTCGGCGCGGACTTCTTCCAAAGTCCGATTGGCAACAAATCCCGATTCGGTCGCTTCATGCATCTGGAGGTACAACAGTTCCATTCGCTGTTGCACATCGCACAACTGCTGGAACAGAGGTTGCAACCTGGCGACCCGCAAATTGAGTTCCTCGATCAGTCGCACTGCCCGGTATCGGCGACTGACCAAACGACGCCAAATCTGCCGCCGCCGGCGAGGGTTGCGACGGGGATCGATGGCGTAGCAAAAATCGCGTTTGTTGGCAGCCAGAATTTTTTTCAACGTTTCAACGTTGGGCACCAACCGCTGCATGATCCGCTTTTTCTCCGCCTTGTTGGTCACCGACACTTCGATCGTCCGATCCAGACGAAGTTTTCCGTCTCGAACGTTTTCCAACAATTCGGTGGCGCCGTTAAGCATAAAATCCGTCGCCAGCATGGTATTGCGATAGCGGGTTCGCGTACTCTCAATCTGCTTGGCCGAGTCGATTTCCTCTTTCCGCGTCAACAACGGAATGCGGCCCATTTGCATCAAGTACATGCGCACCGGGTCGTCAAGCGAGTTCTCGACGCTGGCGCGCGTCGGTTGCTCTGCCTCAAATTCATCAACTGGGACCGGTTTAACTTCCGGAGGCGGGCTGGCAGGACGCTTGGAACTGGGCGACGACGTGGAGGGCCGACGACTCTGACTCTTTCGCTTGCTCGGCATGATGTGGTCTCTGGATGCGTTGGGTGTTGTTGCGACCGATACGTCGCAGACCTGATGCCGTGAGGTAACCAATCGCAAGATCCGTGGCGCAACTGGCGAGTGGGCAACCAGTTGCGCCGAGCAAGGCAAATTGGAATAACCAGGCAGATGTTGCCATTTCGCAACGGATAGCTACGTTGAAGCGGTTTACGTTTCAAAAAAACACCAACTGGCAGCCGTCTGATATGAACCGAAACTTAGGGTTTCTTTGGTTGATTCTGGTAATGCTGGCCAGCCCTGCGGCTGGTTGGCAGTCAAAAAATGACCATCCCAATTTTATCGTGGTGTTGGCCGACGACATGGGTTATGGCGATGTCAGCGCGCTAAACGCTGATTCAAATCCCAACTTGATGACGCCAAATCTGGATCGATTGGCCGAACAAGGCATGGTGTTTCTGGATGCTCATTCGCCATCGGGTGTCTGTACGCCCACCCGTTATGGCTTGTTAACCGGGCGCTATTGCTGGCGGACCCGTTTGAAAAGCGGCGTGTTGGGTGGATACAGCAAACCACTGTTGCAGCCGAATCGTTCCACGATTGCCTCCATGCTAAAGCAACTTGGTTACTCCACTGGAGCGGTCGGCAAGTGGCACTTGGGCATGCAACTGCCGTTGCTGAGCGACGACGCCAACGTTCAACAATGGGCCGGAGATCCGGGTATCGATTTTGGCGGAGTGATTACCGACAGTCCTATTCACCACGGATTTGATGAATACTTTGGCGTTTGCGCGTCGTTGGACATGGCGCCGTATGTTTTTGTGCAGGACGACCGGTTTACGAGGCTACCAACCATTCAACAGCCGGCCGTCAAGTTTCCACACTTCGTTCGCCAGGGACCGCGGGCCGCCGATTTCGAAATTGACCAGGTGCTCGATCGAATCACTGAAAAAGCCGTCGACTTTATCGAGCGTAACACCGATAACGCATCGCCGTTTTTTTTGTACGTCCCGTTGACGGCACCGCATAAACCAACTCAACCCAAACAAGAATTCCGGGGAAAAACAGGGCTCGGCGAATACGGTGATTTTGTGGCCCAAGTCGACGATAGCGTTGGACGCATCTTGGAAGCTCTTGATGCGGCTGCCATCGTGGAGAACACCGTGTTTGTTTACACGTCGGATAACGGCTCGTATATGTATCGATTTGATGAAGCGGCCAAGCCCGACCATATCGATGACGACACCGTTCAGGGATATCGCGCGGAAAATCACCGGGCCAACGGGCCATATCGCGGTACCAAAGCGGACATTTACGAGGGGGGACATCGTGTCCCGTTCTTGATTCGCTGGCCCGGCCATATTGCTGCCGGATCAAAATGCGATCAGACCATTTGTCTTACGGATCTGTACGCGACGTTCGCCGAATTGGCCGGTCACTCGTTGCAAGCCGACGAGGCGGAAGACAGCGGCTCGCTGGTTGCGATGCTCGAGGGTCAGCAGGTTTCGCGGGGTGCGCCGGTCATCCATCATTCTGCGGCCGGCATGTTTGCGATTCGCGATGGCCGCTGGAAACTGATTTTGGGAAATGGTTCGGGGGGCCGCGAAAATCCCAAAGGCAAACCGTTTCAAAAGCCATATCAGTTGTATGACATGTCGGCGGATGCCGGCGAACAAGAAAACGTGGCAAGTCAACAAATTGACAAGGTCGACCAACTCGTGCAGCATTTCGAGCAGATTCGTCAATCGGGTCGAAGTTTCCCCCGGTGACGAAACACATCATCGCCATCATCGTCTTCGTCCCTGCATTCACCAGGTGACTCAGGGGTTGACGCGGACGCCAAAAAAAACGCTGTGGTTGTCGAATCGAAAATCGTCCAGCGGACCGCCGGCGCCCACATCAATGACTTGGACTTTTTCCGCCCCCAAGTATTTGTATTCGCCGTACACCGAAACGTTTTTGGTGATCGGGTAATTGACTCCGCCGATGAATTGGTAGGCAAACGACGAGTCGGACACGCTGTAAGCATTGTTGGCCGTGACGATATCGCCGTCGACCGTGACGATGCCAATTCCTGCTCCGCCATACAACCCGAGGCACCGGATTCGACGCGGCGCCGTGTCGACCGTCATGTTGATCATTCCCGCGTAGCTGTGGATGATGCCGTTGGCGGGATCGACTACGCTGGACGTCAACACATCGTTGGTGAACTGATTGACGAACCAGGTTTCCGCCACGTTTTCGCGATAACCAAATTCCGCTTCGATCCGCGCTAAGGGATGTACGCGATAACCGACTGCCCCTCCAGCTCCCCAGCCGTCCAGAAAGGTTGCTCCCTGTTCCTCGACCACGTCATTAACTGGATCAAGCACTAATCGGCGATGAAAATTATCCAGTTGCGATGCTCCGCCATACGCGCTGAAGTACGGTCGCCGGCAGCAAGGATCGTCGACTTCGAAATCAAACATATTTCGCCGGCAACAATCGAAAAACTCTTGATCCCAGTCGCCACTGCCGCAATCGTCGGGTTCCGTCGACGCGCCTTTAACTTCGCAATGTCCGCAGCGACACTGGGCCATGGCGGCCGGCGTTAACATCATCACCGCTGCCAGAACAACGAGCATTCGGAAAAACACGGTCAGCACTCCGCAGGGTTAAGCCATTCGGGAACGCTGCCCCGAGTCGAACAGATGTGACTTTCAGATTATTCGGCAAATCCGGCAGACCATATGTAACGCTGAATTGCCGAACTGATTATCTTGCCTTGTTTCACGCAAGCCGATCGCCCTTGATTGTTGCGAAACGAGGGAAATGCGTTCCGATCAGTCAAACTTTGCCGATTGGCTACTTTCTACGCTGCAATTTCGGCGGCACTGGGGGAATACCCCGAACTCTTGTGTGACCGGCCGTCACGAGGTGCCCTTGCAAGAAACTGCCGTCGGCGCCATGTTGACCGGCGTTGCTACCTGTGAATTGAGGGCCGGAGTGACCCAACAGCGAGACCAGCCCGGCGCCGGTTTGCCGGAATACGAACGCGCCGTCATCAGCGGCATTCTCAGATTCGGCAGCGCCGTCATGTCGGACTTGCGAGCGTTAAATTTATTCAGTCGCGAAGCGGATCGCATTCTGACACTGATCGACGAAGTCGATATTGATCAAGCGTCTCATCCGGTTCGAGTGCCGCGTTTCCGGGGCATGGAAGAATCGAGCTGCCATTGGTCGTTGCTGATGGTTTGCCACCACTTGTGCCTGGTGAATCGCGAAATTCTAACCGCCATTGAATCACTCAAGCATGGCATCCGACCGTTTGGTGCCGTATCGATCGCTGAATACAAACCGGACCCGGACGTGGGAATGGACGTTGTCGATGAATTTCGGCAACTGACCAACGACTATAGTGTGTTCGTTAACAACAACCGACCGTTACGCACGCAACAACGTTTTGCCCATCCCTGGTTTGGTGAGTTGGATGGTCACCAATGGCATTGCCTGGCCGCGTTCCATCAACAAATCCATCGCCGCCAGGCACAAAAAATCCTTGCTTTGGATGGAATCGCCTGAAATCCGCCTGTCCGCGTAGCAGTGGTGGCGCCAGCGATATAAGCAGATAATGTTGGTGGCGGTAATCGAGAACCTGAACCCGACTGTTAACGCATTATTGGGAGACGCCAATGAATCGAATCGCAACGATCCTCGCGATGGTGTTGCTGTTGCAAAGTTGGTCGACGATTGTGCGCGGGCAAGAATTGGAACACGGATACGCTGACTCCAGCGGTGTCAAAATCCACTACGTGACGGCGGGCGAGGGACCGCTGGTGATCCTGTTGCATGGCTTTCCGGATTTCTGGTACTCGTGGCGCGATCAGATTCCGGCGCTGGCCAAATCCCACCAGGTCGTGGCTATCGATCAACGCGGATACAACAAAAGCGACCAGCCCGAAGGGGTTGAAAATTACGCGATGCCCAAACTGGTCGGCGACGTGGTCGCCGTAATGGATCATTTGGGAAAAGACAAAGCCACAATCGTCGGGCATGATTGGGGCGGGGCCGTTGCCTGGGGCGTTGCCATGTTTCAACCGCAGCGCGTCCAGCGGCTGGTCATATTAAATCTGCCGCATCCAAATGGCATCAGTCGAGAGCTTGCCATCAATCCGACGCAGCAACAAAACAGCCAGTACGCGCGGGACTTTCAGAAACCAGACGCGGCAAAAAATCTGACGGCCGAAAATCTGGCGGCGTGGGTGAAAGAACCCGACGATCGCGCGAGATATGTCGAAGCGTTTCGGCGGTCGTCATTCGAAGGCATGTTGAACTACTACAAAGCCAACTACCCAAAACCTTCCGATGACTCAGACAACACGCAGCCGTCCTCCGGGCCCGCGATGCCCAAAGTCAAATGCCCGGTTTTGATTTTTCACGGCCTGGATGATCCTTACTTGTTGGCCGCCGGTTTGAACAACACCTGGGAGTGGCTGGACAATGAAATGACCCTGATCACGATTCCTGGCGCGGGCCACTTTGTGCACCGCGACGCCTCGGATCTCGTCACGAAGCGAATGGTGCACTGGCTTGAGAATTAAAAAACACGTAATGGCTTTTCCAGTGGAGACGATGGGATTCGAACCCACGACCTTCGCATTGCGAACGCGACGCTCTCCCAGCTGAGCTACGTCCCCAGGCATTTTGCGACCGAGCGCACTATTTTAGGCCAGTCTCCAAAAAATGGGAGGCCGATCTTGCGATTTCACTGAGTGACTAATTTCCAGTCAAACCCTGGCTCTTTCGATACGCCGCCCGCTGTGCATCGCGGCCCAATTGGTCAGTGGTCCTGTCCCACGCGGTCACCAATTCATCCAATGCTTCGACGGCGTTGGCTTTACCAGACAACACGGCCATCACCACGTCATCCAGTTGCTGCAGGTACTGGTCGCGGCCAGGCATTCTCAGGCTGATTAGATTCAATGCGTTCTCGTTGGCACGCCGGATCACATCGGAATATTGGCGTGCCGCTTCATCGGAAAAATTCCCGCCGATCCAGGTTTTGGGATTGGCCAAGTGGCTTTTGCGCGACATTCCCGTATGCGGGCTTTCCGGCGCAATCACGGAGCTGATCTTTTTTTCGCCCAGCCAGAACAAAAAACGATAAGCAGTTCGAGTGCGTTGCGTTTCCCTGGTGACACTGGCCAGCAATCCTTCAGTGGCGATTGTCGCAACGGAGATGTCCTCGGCGCTGCTCCTGGGCACCCAGCCGCCACGCGATTCGTCAAAGAGTTGTTCGCTGCCTGGAATCGGGGCGACGATCGTCTCCGGCAATGCGTTGACCGTCTGGTCGTCCCACCAATGGGCGTTGATGGGAGTTACGGCCATGGCTAAGTCGCCGCGTGCGTATGCCTGCAAAACATTCTGAGGTGTCCATGACTGGAAATCAGCCTCGAGGTCGCGGTCCCAACCTTGCAGCGCCCGCAAAAACGGCTCGCTCCCGATCAGCGGACGCATGTCGGCAACATCGAAAAACGATGAGTATTTGCCGCGCGAGCGAATGGCCGATGCCGCACGGATGGCCAGACTGTAGCTGGCCCAATGACCTTGTAAAGGCACGCCGACTCGATTGGGAAAATTGTCCGAGTTCAGTGACCGGATTCGCTCCGCCAGTTCCGAAAACTCATGCCAGGTTGTCGGCGGTTCGGCGTCAAGTTGTTTGAGCACATCGGCGCGACACAGCAAAACCGGCAGCGGTCCGCCCAGCGACACTGCCACAATCTCTTGGCCCCAACTGACGAGTTCGTCGCGGTCAAACCGCAGCAACTCGCGGCGATTAAAATCCGGAGCGTCCAGGTAGTTTTTGCGAACCGGATCGATCAGCCCGGCTTCGGCCATTTCGCCGATTCGGTAGGCCGGGTAGATCACGACATCGAAATCTTTTACTGCCGCAAACTTGCTCTCGGCCAACGAAGCAAAGTCAATTTCCGAAATCTGAATGTCGTCTTCCGTCCGCGCCCGCCATTGCCGCGTAATCACCGGGCCCAAGTCTGTTTCATCGATGAGCAAAACCGCAACGGTTGACCGCTGCTGGTCACCGACAGCCGGCTGATCGTCCGGCCCACTCGAATCGCACCCCAACAAGCAGATGCAGCCCATCGATAAGCTGAACAGCAAAGAACGAACTACTGACATGGCCGGGATTTGAGACGGGGATATTACGTTTGCAGAAGTCGACATTTGTTTATACGAATCTGGCAATCGTTTGGATTTGCACGGTTGAGGGAATTACAACGTGGCCTGCGCGTGGACAAAAATAATTATCTGCCGATTGATACACCCAAGTTGACCTGTTCTGGCAGTCAATTTATCCACCAGAAATTTCTTCCAGTTTTTTGCATACTGCGTTGAAAACAGAGAAAAACCGCTTAACGGTGCCGTTTTTCTGCACCCGAGGAGGGTAGTTAGTGCGACAACCTGGTAAATGAATAAACGGCAAGGTCATTGACAACCTCCAGCTTCACAATCAGACTTTTTGCTTAACTCAATTTACCCGCCCCCAGCGCACCCTGCCGAGACGGCGCTCAACCCACAAACGACTTACGACCCTGACGGCGCTCACCCACCCTCCAGCGACGGCGATTTAGAGACTCCAGCGACGGCGCACACCCCCAACCTTACACGACCCCTTAACGTTTCACTGCGCGGCTGTTTCCGCGTC
>JBFILF010000247.1:0-8105 GCA_041599835.1 Pirellulaceae bacterium | reverse complement strand
GGCAAGGGTTACGTCAGTTTGCGAAACGCCAAAATTTATGAACTGCCCATCATGTTGGCGCTGCTAAAAGTGCTGCGAATTCGCGGCCCAGACCGGACGGCGTTTGATTCCGGCGACGTCGAGTTTGAGATTCAAGGCGATCAAATCGATTTCAACCGGATCGAACTCAATGGCGATTCGGTCAGCTTGATTGGCTTGGGAAATATGAATCTCGACTTGGAAATAGATTTGGATTTTTACACGGTGGTCGGCCGCAACCGGTTGTTTATTCCGATCCTTACGCAACTGTACCGCGCCGGCAGCCAGCAAGTCTTGTGGGTAAAAGTGGACGGCACGCTGGAGAATCCACAAACGTCTCGCGAAGTTTTGCCAGGACTGAATGACGGCCTCAAACAACTATTGCAGGAATTTGATGCGGGGCGAAATCTGAACGAAAAATCGTGACGACGCGTGATGCTATCACTTTCGCCAGCTACGCCTGTTTAATCGTCGAATCTTGGCATTGGAACTGATTTCAAAAAAAGATATGGTTCCGCATTCGGCAGGACGGCCTGCGCGCTAAAACCTCAAAAATGTCGAACTGATCCAGTCGTATTATTGAAATGCGAAAACTCGGCCGGTTAATGTATCCCCAGTCCATGCGCCGAATTCCGATCCAGTTGGGCGCGCGGGCTTTGTCATACGGATTTACGGCCGCCACCAAAACATGTGATGTTCGAGTTGCCTACTACGATCGGTCAGTTGATCCGGCACTGCCCGAGTTCAACGAGCATTGCATCCTGGTGTTTTGGCACGAAAACTTCTCGATTCTCATTCCACAATGGTCGGGTTCACCGCCCCCTCCCGTGGCACTTTTGCTCAGCCAACATCGTGATGCCGAATTACTAAATGACATTGCGCAATCGTTCGGATTGAATACCGTTCGGGGCAGCTCCACTCGGGGCGGTTCGGCGGCAGTGCGGCAACTGAAACAAATTTGTACCCAGTTCAGCATTGCGATCACCCCGGACGGTCCGCGCGGACCGCGGCGAACGATGGCCAACGGTCCTCTCTATCTGGCGTCGCGATTGCAGATGCCCCTCGTTCCCGTCGGCATCGGTTATGAGAATCCGATCCGCTTGAACACATGGGACCAGTTCGCAGTACCGAGACTGTTCAGTCGCGTCCGATTAGTCTCCGGTCCGAAAATCAGGCTGGCACCCGGACTTGATCGGAAGCAGCTGGCGGATCAGCGGCTTCGCTTGGAAACACTGTTGAATCAGCTTACTGACTTCGCCGAACGGTGGGCAAATTCCAAGATGCGGATACGTGGTGAAAGGATTTGCACCCGGCCACGCCGGTTCTGGCATCCAAAGCCGGTGGATGACGCGCAAACCCCACCGTCGCCAAATGCGGGTCGCCGGGCGGCCTAGATTCGGCCGCTAACGTTGTCGGGTCGACTCCGGGCTGACTTGCTGCGTCATTCGAAACCCGCTGTCGGCACGCGATTCCGGTCGAAACACATTTGGTTGTCGATTCGCGGTGGGCTGCAGCGAGGCATCCGCAGCGTCTTCGGCGCCGACGTACGAAATATTTGCCGCTGGCGGACCGGACACTGACGACGCCCCGCACCGTCCCCAATCGACCCGTTGGCGAACCTCGGCCAGCTGCTGCGAAAGGCAACTGACGACGGGCCACGGTTTCAGGCAAATGGTTTGACGCGTTTGCCAGTAGATGAAGGGCGAAAAGCGTTTATCTTCCTGGTGATCGCAATTGTAAAAAAGTCCGCCATGGCCCATGTGATTGCGGAACACTTCACCGACATGCCACGGATCGTTCGGAGTGTACGTATGGGGCTGGTTTTTTACGTAATCCAAGTACACGTTTTGCGCAGCTAGCCAACCGGGACAGGCAAACAGCAACAGGAACAACGCGGTAAATCCGGCTCGCAACGTGACCATGGGCGCCCTTTCGAGACAAGGTGTGCCGTATTGATCGACCCAGATCGACTGGCACATTCGTTGTTTTATTGCAAGCTGGGACGACCGCGATATTAGTTAACGGTTCGCTGATTTGGCCAGTTCGGACGATCGTCAAGGTTTAACAGCAGTTGCCCGGTTAAATAGTCAGCTGCCAGACGGTTTTCATTGTGTCAGAGCACTCCCAGCACCGTCCGCCGCGGACTAAACTGGTCGGTTTGCCCCCCTTGTTTTGGGAATTCTCCATGAAAGCCTGGCAAATTGGTGCGGTCTCCTATCTCAATTCGAAACCGCTGATTTACGAACTTGAGCGATCCGCGCCGCAATGCTCAGTGTCCTACGACTTGCCCAGTCGCCTGGCCCATCAACTGCTCGCCGCCGAGTTGGACGTGGCGCTGGTGCCGTCTATTGAAAGCTTGCGGCAAGCGGATTATCTGCATATTTCCGACGCTTGCATCGCTTGCCGTGGACCGGTGTGGAGCGTCAAGTTACTCAGTCGAACGGACCCTCAACAAATCCGCACGCTGGCACTGGACGAAGGTTCGTTGACCAGCGTCGTTTTGATCCAGATTCTGCTGAAACATCATTTCGATATCAGCCCGTCATTGCGGTCGTTGGCAATCGACACGCGTTGGCAAGACGAAACGAGCGACGCGGTGTTGATCATTGGTGATCGGGCCATGAATCCCGGATCAGATCACCCATTCGGCCTGCAGATTGATTTGGGCCAATGGTGGCATGATTGGACAGGATTGCCGTTCGTGTTCGCATTGTGGATGGCCCGTCGACCGTCTTCACCGCGAGACGTGGAACCTCTGTCGGAATTGTTGTCGCAAGTCCGCGACCGTGGAGTCAGTCATTTGCGTGAGATTGCCGAAATGGAGGCTTCGCATTACGGTTTGACGCCATCCCAATGCCTCGACTACTTTCAGAATTACCTGCACTTTCAACTGGGTGACCAGGAAATGCAGGGATTAACCTTGTTTCAAGACTTAGCTCGTAAAATGGATCTAGATCTCCCCCAAGTGCAGCTGCAATATGACGCTTGAATCCATCCTGGAAAAATCGATAGAAGGCCGGCGACTGTCTCCTGCCGAGGGACTGCAGCTGATCGAGTCGTCTGAACTGACAGCGCTGGGAGCAGCAGCTGACGCCGTAACGCGCCGATTGCATCCCGAAGACTATCGCACCTACAACATCGATCGAAACATCAATTATTCCAATATTTGCACGGCAGTTTGCGACTTTTGCGCTTTTTACCGCAGCCCAAAAGACGACGAAGGCTACGTGCTGCCACGCGAGGAACTGTTGTCAAAAATTCAGGAAACCGTGGATTTGGGCGGTAACCAGATTCTGTTGCAGGGTGGCCTGCATCATCAATTCAAGTTGGATTGGTACGAGGAGATGCTGGGCGATATCAAATCCCATTTCCCCCACATCAATATTCACGGATTCAGTCCACCGGAGATTTATCACTTCACCAAACTCAATAACCTGTCACTCCACGAAGTGCTGTCGCGATTAAAGGACGCTGGACTGGGCAGCTTGCCTGGCGGCGGTGCCGAGATTTTGGTGGACCGCGTCCGCAGAGCGATCACACGCGGCAAAGTATTGACGGATGATTGGCTGGATGTGATGCGCGTCTGGCATTCGCTGGGCGGGTGCAGCAGTGCCACCATGATGTTTGGCCACGTCGAAACGCTGGCGGAGCGGATTGAACATCTGGAGCGGCTGCGCCAGCTGCAAGACGAAACGGGCGGCTTTACCGCATTCATTTGCTGGACGTTTCAACCCGAACATACGCAAATGGCGCACATCCCACCGGCCAGCCCGTTCGAGTATTTGAAGACATTGGCCGTGTCACGTTTGTACCTGGACAATTTTCCAAATATCCAGTCCAGCTGGGTAACGCAGGGATTGAAGATCGGACAATTGTCGCTGGTATTTGGCGCCAACGACATGGGTAGCCTGATGATTGAGGAAAACGTTGTGGCCGAAGCCGGTACGGTCCACTTCCTGACGCTGGATGAGATTCGTCAAGCAATCACGGAACTCGGTTTTGAGCCCAGGCAGCGCAACGTACGGTACGAGTTGATGGACCGCGTGCATGAACAGCGGGCAGTCGACGCCAACAAGCATTGGACCAACCATCGCCAGCAAGACCAGTTAGTCCATTTAACGTAACCGGCCCACTCCCCAAAAAGCCCATCCGCGAGATTCCGCATGCCTCAAGGCTGCTCGGTGCTCGCTGCCCGGTATTTATTTCACTTCATCTGCGGCGTGAAACCAGCGGGCGA
Source organism: Pirellulaceae bacterium (assembly GCA_041599835.1). Classification (GTDB taxonomy): domain Bacteria; phylum Planctomycetota; class Planctomycetia; order Pirellulales; family Pirellulaceae; genus CAJQPP01. The sequence goes on along the minus strand of JBFILF010000247.1, from coordinate 3,850 downwards.
GGGTGGGCGAATAATCGAGAATCTCACCGGTCTTAAAGTACAGGTCGATTTCGCGGGCGGCCGCTTCCGGGCCGTCCGAGGCGTGCACCAGGTTCATTTGCTGACTGCTACTGAAATCGCCGCGAATCGTACCAGGCGCGGCCTTCAGTCCGCTGGTCGCCCCCAGCAAATCGCGGACTACTCGAATGGCCTCCAAGCCTTCCAGCACCATGGCGACGACCGGCGCCCCGGTAATAAAGGCTTCCAACCCCGTATAAAAGGGCTTTTCGACATGTTCCGCGTAGTGCTGTTTGGCCAACTCGGGCGAGATCCGAATCAGTTTCATGGCCACGATGTTGATGGCCTTGTCTTCGAACTTTGCAATAATTCTGCCGACCAATCGCCGTTCAAAACAATCGGGTTTCAACAGCACCAAAGTGCGTTCCATGGGTCCTACCTATTGCAAACAAACTCAACTGAATTAGCTTCAAAAAGCGGGGATTCTAACAGACTTTCACCACTTTCGAAACAGTGTGATATTTGCGACACTGTGCGATTGGGCACGCGCTTGGATCGTGTCTCGGATACGACGGTTTCCGACCGGTCGGAACAAATTGGAAAGGCAGCTGCTGGACCCGGCAGCACTTAATAACAGACGATGATCACCGCGAGTGAACTTTTTCCTGCTTCATCGAAACCGACTGAGACGTTAAGTGGAGTTACCGTCCGATTAGCCGGCGATTCGGGCGATGGAATGCAGTTGTTGGGCAGCCAACTAACGAACGCCTCGGCGCTGGCCGGCAACGATGTAGCCACCTATCCGGATTTCCCGGCCGAGATCCGCGCGCCGCGAGGAACGCGAGCGGGCGTCAGCGGTTTTCAAGTTCAGTTTTCGTCCGAAGAAATTTTCACCCCCGGTGACGGGCTGGACGCGTTGGTGTGCATGAACCCGGCGGCCCTGGTCACTAACATTGGTGATCTGCGGCCGGGCGGAATTTTGATCGTCAATGTCGACAGTTTTGAGGCAAAAGACCTGAAACTGGCCCAACTGAAATCCAATCCGCTCGACGACGACTTGCTCGACAAATTCCGCGTGATTCGGGTACCCATGACCAAGATCACCCGGCAGGCCGTCGGTGAGTTGGGTCTCAGTCCCAAAATTGCCGACCGCTGCAAAAACTTTTTCGCAATGGGCCTGGTGTTTTGGCTGTACGGTCGCGACGTCGAACCGACATTGCGATTCGTCGAAGCCAAGTTCAAAAGCAAACCGGAAATTGTCGAGGCCAACCGGCTGGCACTGCAGGCGGGATGGAATTACGGGGAGACGACCGAAGATTTCGCCTCGACATACCAAGTCGTCGAGGCGGAGTTGGAGCCGGGCAAATACCGCAACGTGATCGGCAACCAGGCACTGGCGTGGGGATTGATTGCCGCGGCGCGGCTGAGCAACAAACAGCTGTTTCTCGGTTCATACCCCATCACACCGGCCAGCGACGTTTTGCACGAGCTGAGCAAATACAAACATTTCGGCGTGCGAACATTTCAGGCCGAAGACGAAATATCGGCCGTTTGCTCGGCGATCGGCGCTTCGTTTGGCGGATCGATGGCCGTCACCACCAGCAGTGGACCCGGTGTGGCACTAAAAAGTGAAGGCATCGGGCTGGGGGTCATGCTGGAACTGCCGTTCATTGTGATTGACATCCAGCGGGGGGGACCCAGTACGGGCCTGCCAACGAAAACGGAACAGTCTGATCTGCTCATGGTATTGTTTGGGCGAAACGGAGAATCGCCGATCCCGGTGATCGCCGCGCAAAGCCCCAGCGATTGTTTTTTTGCTGCGATTGAGGCCTGGAAAGTTGCCACACAATTTATGACACCCGTGTTCCTGCTGTCCGACGGCTATATCGCAAACGGTTCCGAGCCGTGGAAGATCCCCAATGTCGACGCATTGCCAACCATCAGCATCGAGCACCCGGGACCCGGCAACAACGGCAAGCCATTTATGCCATACGAACGAAATGAGCAATTGTCGCGGCCGTGGGCCGTTCCCGGCACTCCCGAATTGATGCATCGCGTTGGTGGGCTGGAGAAACAAGATGTGACGGGCAACGTCAGTTACGATCCGGAAAATCACCAACATATGGTGGAAACCCGGGCCAAAAAGGTGGCGGGCATCGCCGAAGTCGTGGAGACGATCGACGTGTTTGGAACTGACCAGGGGCTATTGGTCCTGAGTTGGGGCGGCACCTATGGCGCTTGTCGCACCGCCGTGATTCAAGCGCAAAAACAGGGTCTGTCGGTGGGGCACGCTCACTTGCGATGGATCAATCCGCTGCCGCGAAACCTGGGAGAGGTGTTGTCACAGTATGAAACTGTTTTGATTCCCGAACTGAATACCGGCCAGCTCAAATTATTAATCGACGCGAAATTCACCGCCTCCACGGTCGGTTTGAATAAAATCCAAGGCAAACCGTTTGCCGTCCGCGAAATCACTGAAAAAATTGAGTCGTTGAGCCGATGACGGGCTCGAATATGCTTGGAACAACTGTGACGTTATGAACGCCGAATTACCAGTATTAAAACCGGCCGATTTCGCTTCCGATCAGGACATCCGCTGGTGTCCGGGTTGCGGGGATTACTCGATCCTTGCACAGATGAAAAAAATGCTGCCGTCGCTGGGCGTGCCGCGCGAAAAAATGGTCTTTATCTCGGGCATTGGGTGTTCCAGCCGTTTTCCGTATTACATGAATACATACGGAATTCACAGTATCCACGGCCGCGCACCGGCTTTTGCCACCGGTCTGAAAGTGACGCGGCCGGAACTCAGCGTGTGGGTAATTACCGGAGACGGCGATGCCTTAAGTATTGGCGGCAATCACTTGATGCACGTGATCCGGCGAAATGTCGACATCAACATCGTGCTGTTCAATAACAGCATTTACGGTTTGACTAAGGGGCAGTACTCGCCGACTTCGCCACTGGGTCACGTCACCAAGAGCACGCCGTACGGTTCGATCGACCATCCCCTCAATCCAATCTCGATCGCCGTGGCGGCCGAGGCATCGTTTGTCGCTCGCTCCGTCGATTTCAACACCAAGCACCTGGTTGCCACGCTGGAACGTGCCGCCCACCATCGCGGCACCTCTTTTGTAGAGGTCTATCAAAACTGCAACGTGTTTAACGACGGCGTGTGGGATTACATGAAGGACAAACAAGTCAAAGATGACAATGTGCTGGAATTGCAACACGGCCAACCGATGCTATTCGGCAAAGATAAATCCAAAGCGCTGCGACTCAAAGAAATGACCGTGGAAGTTGTCGATGCGGATACCGACGGACTGTGGATTCACGACGAAACTGCTGCCGATCCTAGCCGGGCTTTTCTGCTGAGTCGCATGCGAGCGCCGGCCCTGCCCGAACCCATTGGCGTGTTGCGGGCGGTTCCGCGGCCCGCTTATGACCAGCTGTTTAATGACCAGATTCAATCGGCGATCGAAAAACAGGGTGGCGGAAACTTGGAAAAGCTGCTGAACAGCGGCGACACGTGGACCGTCAGCTAACTGAATCGAATCGGAACAACGCCCCATCGTGCCTGCGATTTTGATCGTCGCGGAATATGGCTCGCTAAACGGCGGCGAGCGGTCTCTGTTGTCCATCATCCCGCATTTGCAAAACCGCGGCTTTCGTTTCTCGGCTCTGCTGCCCGCGCCATCCGCGTTTGCTGAATCGCTGCATGCTCTCAACGTTTCCGTGCATCCGTTTCGCTTCCGCGATCAACAGGGTGCACGAAAGCCGCTGGAGGAATTGCGGGCACAGCTGGACGCCGCGATCCGCACCATCAACGCCGATTTGGTGCATTTGAACAGCTTGT
>JBFILF010000246.1:0-8162 GCA_041599835.1 Pirellulaceae bacterium | reverse complement strand
GGCATTCTCGTTTTTGCTAGCATTGGTCGCAATCCGCCGCCGCTCCCGTTCGCTTCGGACTGGTGCGCCGGGTGGACATTACCTACGATTCGCGGCCGGTTTACATTGCGATCTTGACGGCCGCCAACCCTTTTAATTGCTTATGACGCTGCGCTATTGGACCGCCGGAGAATCACACGGCAAAGCCATGGTGGCTTTGATCGATGGATTTCCTGCGGGGCTGTCGGTCGACACCGATCGCATCGACGCCCAACTGCGGCGCCGACAGGGCGGATACGGTCGCGGCGGTCGACAAAAAATCGAAACGGATCAGGTGGAGATCATTTCCGGTATGTGGCAAGGCGCCACCATTGGCAGCCCGATTTGTCTGCAGGTCGTAAATCGCGATTACAAATTAGAAAAACTCAAGGAATTGCCGCGTCCCCGACCAGGTCACGGGGACCTGAGCGGATCGATTAAATACCTCAGCTCCATCCGCGGAATTCTTGAGCGAGCCAGCGCGCGCGAGACGGCGGCCCGTGTCGCCGCGGGGGCGCTGGCCCAACAACTGTTGGCGCAATTTGACGTGCAATGCTACGGATACGTGGTGCAGCTGGGCGGCGTTGATTTATCGCCGTCTGAATCCACGCTGGCCAAACCAGTGGCCGACCAGGTTGCCGAGCGCAACCGCAGTGCCGTCTACTCGCTGGATCCAGATCGCGACGAAGAAATCAAACAGTTGATCGATCAGACGAAACAAGCCGGTGACACGTTGGGCGGTGTCATCGAAGCGCGCGTGGTCGGTTTGCCCTTTGGTCTGGGCAGTCATACACAGTGGGATCGCAAACTGGACGGGCGGCTGGCCCAGGCGGTGATGAGCATCCAGGCGATCAAGGGCGTGGAAATTGGGCTGGGATTTCGGGCGGCTGCTCTGCCCGGTTCGCAAGTTCACGATCCGATTCAATACGACCCGTCAACAAGTGCCTCCAGCCAGCTGGGTTTTACCCGGCCGACCAATAACGCAGGCGGGCTCGAGGCCGGAATGACCAATGGCCAGCCGCTGGTCATTCGCGCAGCAAAAAAACCGATTAGCACCTTGCAGAAACCACTCGAATCAATCGACATGCAGTCAAAGCAACCCGACATGGCCAGCTACGAACGGAGCGACATCTGCGCCGTGCCGGCGGCCAGCGTGATTTTGGAAAACGTGGTGGCTTTTGAAATGGCCGCGGCCATGATCGACAAGTTTGGGGGTGATAGCCTGGAGGAAATGCTCCGCCGCTGGCAGTTGTTTCACGAACTGGCTGCGAAAAAGTAAACGGGAATTAAACGACTGACATGGATGTCATTCTCAGCGATCGAATGCGTCGGTTAATCTGCCGCGCCGGTTTTATCGGCTGCTGCCTGTTGCCGACACTGTTCGTGCTGCGGTGGATCTTGTTTCCACTGTCGGCTGGCGATTGGTCGGAAACCGTTCAGCGCCAGCTGGGTATACCGGTCGCCATCGAGCGGGTGCAAAGCCTGACGCCGCAGCAAATGGTTTTCCACAAGCTGCAGGCTGGACGTGATGACTGGACGTCGCGGGTGACCGTTGATCGCGCAACCATTTCGAATTTGCCCAGCGGCCGCCTGGTGCAATTGAACGACGTGTCGGGTTCCCCCGAAGCGGTTTGGCAGTGCCTGTCCCGGATCGCTTCGGATGCCATTTGTTTTGACCAATCACACCGGTCGATACTGGTGGAAATCAATCAACTCGAACTGGTTTCCGATGACTCGCCTGCGGCGGAAAGGCTGTGCCTGGAGCAACTGCAGATTCGGATTGATCCGTTTGGCCGGCAGTTGATGGCGCAGGTAAAAAAAGGTCCCGGCGGATCGCTGCTGGCCCAAGACCAACGAATCGCCATTCAGCGCCAGCCGGGCGCGGGCGATGCGCCGATCTGGCAGATCAAAAACCTGCATCACCCGTTACCCGTCTGGGTGTTGCGACCTTGCGTCCATCAATTGGCGTTTCTCAATCGCGACTGCCTGTTGCATGGCGAGTTGGACATGGCGCGGCAGGCGGACCAATGGCGTGGTAGTTTTCGAGGGACGCTGGACAACGTGGATCTCAAGCACGTGGTGTATGAAAAATTTGCCCAACCGATTTCGGGCCGGGCCAGCGTGCTCATCGAGTTGGGTCGATTCGCCGATAGTCGCATCAACTTGTTGCAGGGCCGACTCACCAGCGGGCAGGGCCAAATCGGGCCGCGGCTGCTGCAGGCGTGCAGCCAATGGCTATCGGCGGCCGTGGTTAGCGGTCATGGACGGGTAACCGAGGTTTATCGCGATTTGAACGTGCAGTTCGAAATCAAGAATCATCAATTGTCGATTGCCGCCGATCGTTCCGACGGCTTGATCGCGCGCGACGCGGATGGGCAGGCGATGATTTACGTGGCCAACGGCCGCCGCCACGCCATTTCCAACTTGATTTCCATGCTGGTGTTCCCACTGGACCGCGGGCTGCCGCTGACCCGCGAGACAGAATCGCTGGCTCGCCACTTGGCGCTGCCACCGGCGCCGTCGCTGATTTCGTTGCCAGATGTGCACCGCGCCGAACGGGGTGTCGGTGACGAATCCTACTTCAAGTAGTCGCTGCTTCAGGCAGCAGTCGCTGGCGGCGATTTGCCAAACCAGTTGCTGATCCAATACCGTTGTGGAATGCAGGCCGCCGCGATCAGCCCCAGGTGCAGCAACCACGACACGCCAACCCACATCATGCGCCCCTCCGTCAAGCCGTACGAATGCAATCCAATGCCCAACTCGTTAACGGCAAACCAGGACCAGATCGTGACCATGCTGCCCATGACGGCCAGCATGGCAATGCCGCGTTGACGCACCAGCCCGGCCCACCGCGCGTGAAGCAAAATGGCGTTGGCCAGCACGATCATTAGCGCGCCGTTTTCCTTGGGATCCCAGCCCCAGAATCTGCCCCACGAATCGTCCGCCCACAAACCGCCAAGTACCGTTCCCACGAAACTGAACAGCAACGCAAAGCACGTCACGCCGTAGGTCAGCTTGGTCAGCACATTCTTAATTTCGGAGGTCCAGGTCGGCGAAAGCAGCCCGCCCAGTATGTAAGCAACACCCAACGCGCCTGCCACAAACGTGGCCGCATAACCCAGCGTAATGCAAACCACATGCGTCGATAACCAAAACTGCGTGTCGAGCACGGCCACCAGCACCGAAAACGTATCGCCGTCCAGTGCCAGGCTGAAAGCAACCAGCAGTGTCAGTACCCCGCTGACGCAACTCAAAATGGCCCCCAAACCAATTCGGGTGATCATCTCGATCAACATGCCAAACAACACGCCGACCCAGCCAATGAAAATCGCCGAGCCATACAGATTGGTTACCGGGGGTCGACCCGAAATATAAATGCGAGCGATCAATCCAATCGTGTGCACCAGCAGCGCCAGGGCGACCAGCCAAAACGAGGCCCGCCGCGTGGCTCCTGAAATGGCATCCAGATTACTGGCAAATCCGATCCACGACACCAAAGCGATTACGAATGCCGCAATGTAAAGTGCCGTCGCCACGTAAAACGGCGCGAATTGATTGTGGAACAATTCCCACTGCACTTTGGATTGATTGAGCAAATCACCGTGCTGCTCCTGCAACTGGGTCATGTGCTGCTGGATGGCATCGTGAAACGCCCCGGCATCTTGCGCCACGTAAGCCGCTTCCACGCCAGCCAGCGCCGGCAACGGCACGGTCGCCGAGCCGTTGATCCAGGCGCCCAGTTGAGGACCGGCCACGCGGCGCATTTGTTGAGCCGCCGTGGCGGCAATCCGGCTAATCTGCATCGGCACCATGGCGTCGATCGCCGCCGCGTATCGCTCGCGCAGCTGAGTCAGCATTTTTTGCAGTTCCGGCGAAGGGTCGTTGAACAACTGATCCATCAGCCCGGACATTTGAGCCGCATTGGCCTGCGACAGGTCCACGCCGGCCTCTTCCGCATACAATTCGATCAGTCTTTGCCGGAACAACTGTTCGCGCAACTCGTCGCCCAAGTATTCCGTGACCAGGCGATTGGCCAATTCCTCAGGGCTACTCGCCCCGTGTTTGGCAGCCAATTGCTGCAGCCAAGGTCCCACCAATTTCGAGGTTAACGTGGACCAGTCGTCGGGATGCTGGCCCGGTATGGACAGCGGGATATGCTCTGAGCGCGTCACCGCGTCCAACCGTTGCAACGTCTCCAAAGGATGTTCGGTGCCAATCCGCGCCGGATCACCCAGCGCGTAACGCAGCGCATACAGGCCATACATCGCATCGGACAATTTGACGATTTTTTTATGGAAAACCGTCAATTTCGTTTCGTCCGCCGCTCGAATTCGCTGGGCCAGTCGCAACAAACGGTCGATTTCATCACGTTCCCGCTCCAGTTCCTCCAGCGAATAAAGGTGAGACTTGCGCGGGCGCAAGCTCAACGCGGAAAGGACCTCGGGATTGTCAATTTTGAAGACCTGGTAGGTTTTGAAATCCTCATCGCCAAACATCACGTCGGCCAACCAGCGGATCGCCGGTTGCTTGTCACCATGTTTGTCGATTGCCGTTTCCCGTTTCCGCAGCTGCCGCAACGTCATGCGAGCCAGTGAATCCAGTGGCTGCACGCGGCCGCCGTAAACCACCGGTACTTCGCCGAGCCGGTCCAATTGCATTCCGTCGCGCTCCACCGATCGCGGCACCGATTCCTTCAGCGTCCAAAGACCAAACAGCAACAACACGGCCAACACCGTGATCCACGACCAGCGGTCGTACCCCGAAATCTGGCCCGACAGCAGGCCGCGGTTGACCCTCCACGATTGTTGCAATCGATTGACAAAACCGAGAAAGGTCATCAGGAAATGAACCAGCAAGCCAATGCCCACAAACGCGCAGCTGACATAGGGGATCATCCAGCCCGTATTTTGCACCACCTGCAGTGTGGAAAACTCCCTGCCGCTTTCCGTGAATCCGTGTCCTGCCTGGTAAAACGTCTCGTTGTTGTACCGCAACGGACTATTCATCGAGACACTTTTCTTTTCGTTGATGCCGTTGGCCTCGTCGATCACGTGGAAAACCGACGAATACGTCTGGGCAATACTGGTTCCCACGTAGTTTTCGCGGTTGGTGTCCTCCAGCCGGATCGTGTATGGCTTGTAAAAATGCTGGTAGCGCAGTCCGATCTGGTACGACTGTCCATCGACTTCCACCGAATCCAGTTGGAAGCCCGGGTTGTTGTACAACTGGACGCTAACCAGGTAAGTGCCCAAATCGGCACCGATTTTTTTGTCGATCAATTGCACGTAGGCGGACGGCTGGTCGGGCAATTGTTCCGAGTCGGTGCCGGTGTTAACAGCGATCGGTTCCGCCCAGATCACTTGTCCCAAACCATCGGCGGCGAGACCATCGGTGTCAGTCTTACGTTCGGCGATCCGCGAGTTGACGAAATAGTGAAGCGTGCGAATTTTGAATGGCAGCCGCGGGTCGTCAATTTCACCGAGTTGCCGTAAACGATCCTCGGGCACCACGATCACGCGGTCCGAGTTTTCGTCCAACGATTGAACGATCGCCAATTCGGCATTGTTGATATTAAAGGTGTGCGACGCCGATTCGCCCTCGATGAAGGTCATTCGCTGCTCGACCGCCGAGTACGTCGTGTACAGCTCGCCGACCATCAACAGCAGGATTCCCGAGTGAATCACGACGATGCCCGCCTTGCGGCGAAACACCATCATGGCGCCAAAGTAAACGACGGTGGCCGCCACGGCGCCCTGCAACAATCGCCACACGACCCGCATCGCGTCATCGCCGATAAACGCGTCCTGGCCCTTGTAAATGGTGAATCCCAGCACCGGTGCCAGAATGACCGCGATCACCACCAATAGCAGACGCTGAATCGACTGTTGGCGGCTCAGCATGAAAATTCCGTACAGGGTGGCAGCCAGTGCGATGCCCATGCCAACTTGGAGCATGAACCACTGGGTCTGCCAGGAAATCAAGGGTTCCTCCTGAAATCCCTTCATGTTTCCGTTGACGATGACCAGCAGCGTGATCGCCGCACCGAACAACATCACCAACGCGCCCATTGCCAATCGCGTGCCGCTGGCCTGGAGCCGAAATCGCGACAGGTGGGCAAAAAACAGGTTCAACAACAAAGCCACCAGCACGGTTACGCCGCTGGGCATCAAAAAACCGCCACCCACATCCTGGTATTCCGGAAACCAGGCCGGCGGCAACAGCTCCTGAAACTGGATTTGAACCAGTGCCGATGAAAAATGATCCTTCTTGACGTGATAAATATCGCGACGCGTTTGTTGCAGCGTGGCAAGCAACACCAGCACCAGGCCCAATGACAATAGGAATACGGTCAGCTTGAGCGATCCCAAGGTGCGCAACGCGGACGGCAAGAACGAGTTCTCCAGTTGGCCACGCTGGGGCGGGCCACCAGTGCCTGTTTCGGATTTTGAAGCGACTGTGGTCATAGTTGTATTTTGATCGTTATCGAATCGAAATGGATGCCAGAAACGATTCGAAATTATCCATTTGTTGATCGAGCAACGAGGTATTGCCCGAGTATTTGATCAGCCAGCCATTCTGGCCGCTAATCATCACGGCGATCACCGAATGACCGGCCATCTCGCCGTCGGTTGCATCCAGTCGAATCCGCCGGGCGGGTTGGCCGGCCACTGTCAGCGGCTGTGTCAGCGATCCAACGTCCGGCGTTTCCGCCAATCGCAGTTGGGCCGACCAGGCCTCGACATTCATCCGCCACGACTCATCGGACGGATTCATATTTAAAACCGCAATTTCAACCGTTTGATCATCAACCGTTTTTGACCAGCGCGCCACGTACACCGTGGACTTCTGGCCGGGTTGCCAACCGTCCGGAGTCGTGAAATCGATCGGCAACTCTTCGGCTGGCGCGGCGGACGAATCGGCTGGCGGCTCCAGTTGCCGCATCGGCGGCCCGCCAGCTCGCCCGGCAAACGGCGCTCCGGCCATGCCGGTAGAAAGTATCGGGCCCTGCGCGTTAAAAATCTTAAACTCGATCGAAGGGTTTTGTTTTGACGAGGCAAGATCGTCGGGCAATTGGGCGCGATTGATCGGACCCAGACCCAACTGCCCCCGCCAGCGATTAACATTGCCCAACAAATCTTGTCCCGGTGGCAACTGGCTGACCGATACTTCGGGACTGGTCGACTGGTCCGGCCCGGTGATCAACGTGGCAAACCGCATGGAACTGCCCTGCCCCGTCGTCCAGCCTTCGGGCAACTGCCAAACCGGCTGGCCCTGTTCATCAAACGTCACAGACTTCAGGAACTCATCCCAATTCGGAGCGACTTGCTGCATGGTCTCGATCTGGCCGGCGATTTTGAAAAACCAGGTCGCCGAGGGCTGTTCGACGATCGCCACCGTCATTTCAAACTTGGGCGGCCCCGCTGCTGGTCTCGGTTCGTTGCTGGCGACGTTACGTGTTTTGGGCACGGATTCGTAAACGGTGATTGGACTGGATTGATTGCAGCCGCTAAGCACCAACAACCCATACGCCATTGCAACAGCTATTAACTGAGGGAGGCCAATCAAGCGGTCTGATTCCCGATTCATCATCAATGTTGGCAATTACAGCAAATTGACCTGCAGATCGTCAGAATGAACCCATCAGTACGGAAACGGCGCATCATCACGCCGACGGGGCAGCTTGGCCCATGAAACGGGTTGTCTCATTATAGCGCACGGAAAGTGGACTGAATACGTCAGACGATTGCCGATTAAGCCGAGTATCGTCGTGGCGAAGCTGGCACACCCAACGTCGCGCGGGGATCTCGTCCCAGCATACATCTCAGGCCGGTAATATGCGGCCGCTGCAGCTTCCAAACCCGATGCGGCGATATCCTTCGGCGCGACAGAAACCCGATAAGACAACTTCGTCGCCATCCGCCAGAAACGTGCGGGATTCGCCAGACGGCAACTGGATGGGCGTGCGCTGCGTACCCGGAACCGGTCGATCCAACTCGCCATCCCAGGTCAGCTCCAGCAAACACCCGCGTGAACGTTTTTCGCGGTTGCTGACGGTGCCACTGGCCATCAAATCACCAGGCTGCAAGTTACATCCGTTGCTGCTGTGATGCGTCAGCATCTGGGCAATCGTCCAGTACATGTCG
>JBFILF010000245.1:0-8222 GCA_041599835.1 Pirellulaceae bacterium | reverse complement strand
CGAGCGGTTTCCGACTACCGCCCGTCACCCAACTGGCCACGTAACCGACCACATAACAAATCGTGATCCCCAGGAAGGCATAAAAATAACCGTGCAACAGGTAGAGTTGGAAACCCGTTATTCGCTCGATCACCATCTGCATGTCGCATCCCAACAACAATTGATCTTTGGCGGCGAAGAAAATCGTTGCCATCGCGGCAATTGCCACAATGGCGCCGATCAGACTGCCCGCACCGTTAGCTCGGCGGGTGGTTGCACCCAAGGCAAACAATCCTGCCAACACGCCGAGAAACATGCCCAAAATACTGACAAACTCATCAAACAAGCTTTTGATTTCCGGATTGACGAACAGCAATCCTGTCAAAGTGCCGCCGATACCCATCGCCAACGTCACTGCGCGGGCCGACCACAAATAGCCGCCCTCCGATTTGCAAACGCCAAACGGTCGCAAAAAATCCGTAACGATCGTCGTCGCGCCGGAATTCATACTGGTGGACACTGTCGACTGGGCCGCCGAGAAAATGCCCGCGACAACCAATCCAGCCAACCCAACGGGTAGTTGCTGGCTGATAAACAGCGGCATGATCCGGTCCGCCGCAATGGTTGGATCCAACAGCTCCGGGCGGCTGCGATAGAACATCCATAGCGCAGTTCCCAGACCAAAAAAAATCAGCGCCGCGGGAATGGCCATTAACCCGTTAAGCCAGATGGATCGCGCCGCCAGCCGAGCGCTGGGCGTCGTCATGTACCGCTGAACGACTGCCTGATCGGCCGTGTAACTGGCGATGTTTTGCCCCAATGCCCCCAACACCACTACCCAAATGGCCATCGAGGTAAAGGACGCCGGACCAAAGTCGAGGTTGACGATATTGAACTTGCCGGCCTCGGCAGCCAATTGCCACGATCCCGGTTCAGCACCAAGCCAAGCGAAAACAAAACAGGCGAGAGCCCCGAATAACAACACAAACGTCTGAACCGTGTCGGTCCAGACGACGGCTTCAATCCCGCCCAGCGTGCAATAAACGATGGAAAGCACTCCCATCACCAGTACGCATTGCAACGGCTCTAACGGCGTCACGCTGGCCAGGGCCATGGCGGCCAACGCCATCACGACTCCCATGCGAAACACGTGAAACAAACTGAAACTGCCGGATCCGATGCAGCGAATGACGCGATTGAATCGCCTTTCCAGATATTCGTATGCGCTGGTGGCATCGATCCGGCGAAAAAAGGGCAGGGCAACGTAAATGGCGATCGGTGCCACGGCCAGTATCATCACGTTGCCGACGGCGTAAACCCAATCCTGCGCGAACGCTTTGGCCGGAATCGCGAGATACGTAATGGAACTCAGCATCGTGGCAAATATCGAACAGCCCGCCACGAACCAATGCACATGCTTGCCGCCTCGGAAGTAATCATCCGTCGTTTTGTTGCGAAACGTAAAGTAGACGCCTATCGATAACATCGCCATCAAATAAACGACAAGCACGGCCATGTTGATTTTGCCAAATGTCGCCGCTTGCGATCGAACATCGATCAACCAGCAATCGCGGGTTCGCACCCGCGGCCGGATCTCACCACTGATCAACAAAATCGAGTCGCCCCGTTTCACCGCAGGCGTGGTGACCTGGTTGGCCGGCATCGAACCAAATTCAACCCAGGTCCGTGTTACCGTGTGGTAGGTATACGCCGATTTGGGAAAACCGGGATGTTCAAATCTCGACATCGGCACGCCTTCGTCGAGCATCTGCCGAATACGGGAGCCATCTGCATAGGCCAATACCAACACATGCGCCGGACCCACAGGCACGGCGGTGCCTGCAGACATCGGACGCGGCACGTCTGTTTCGCGCCGCCAGGGCGATTGGCCGCGGTACGAATTTGAACGTTCATCGTAAAGATTGGAGTCGTACGACGTCGGATCGAACGACCATACATCCGACAAGAATTCCAAGTTGTTGAGATCGCTGCGATCTCTGCCGGGCAAAAATCGTCTGCCGCCGATGACGTACAGTCGCTGGGCAAAGCCATCGTGCTGGGCCGTGACGATGGCGTGCGTTCGCTCCGGCGCGGTGGCCGGCCAACTCAGCACCTGTTCCCACCCTCCCTGGTCGGGCTCGGCGTTTACGTGCCTTAAATCCAGTCGCCAAATGATTCGACTGGCCTGAGATTGGCCGCTTTCGTCCTGAATTTGGCCAGCGACCAAATAAATGTATTCGCCGACCAAGGCGGCGCTGCAGGCCGTGGCCGCCGTTGGCAAATCGGGCACGGCTGCATCGTCTTCTTGCACTACCCATTGGCCGTTTTCAAAAGATTTGAACCTGAGCAAAAACGCGCGTCGTAGCGGCCCATTACTGTTTTCTCCACCCATGCAAACCAAACCGTGCGCCGTCGTCACGACCGCCGAGTACGCTACCGGCTGACTTAGACGAAATTCGCCACCCGCAGATTGCCGGGTGAATGACATGCCGGCATCCGGGTCGTCGGTCATGATCCAAATGCGATCAACATATTGTTTGGGAACGTCCCATAGGTCCGGTGTGTCGGGGTCGGCAAAGTTGGCTCCGCCGGCAACCAGCAATGCATTTTGATGCCAACCCACCAGAGGGCCGGCCACACCAATCGCGTCAGGAATCGGCGGCAACGGCTGAAAATCCAGCCGAGAAGTCTGTTGGCCGGGGAGCGGCGTTACCGCAGCAACGAACCCTGTGACAACGAACAATAAAACGCGGCCAAATGACAATGACCCGGTGCGGCTCATCAATGGTCAATTCTGGTTTCGAGGATTGGTGGCGGTTTCATTTTTGACACCCGTTGCTCCATCACGTTTTAGCACGCCGAGAGCATCAAGTTTTTTGACGAACGACTCGTATTCGGCATCGGTCAGCGCCGCGTACGGTGCCCGGCACGGCCCGCAATCAAGACCAATATAGCGCATGATCGCTTTGTGATAGGACCGATTTTCAAAACTCGCCATCAAATAGGTGACTTTGTTAATTTCAGCTTGCCGCGCAGCCGCCTCGTTCATCTTTTCTTGCTGAACTAGTTGAAAAATGCCGGAATAGAATTCCGGCGCGAAATTGAACGTGGTCCCAATGCCTCCTTGAAAACCAAACAGCTGGCCCGCCACGAATTGTTCGTCAAATCCGCTCATCCAGGCCACCGGCCGATCGACCTGACGCGCCAGCTGTTGCACAGAATAAAAGTTGGCGCCCGTGTATTTCATGCCACAGACGTTACCAATCGAAAACAACTCCCGATCCCGCTCCGGCACAATTTCGCTGCCAATGGAATAGATCATGAACGGTAGATCGGTGGCAGTGGCAATCTGCTGATAATGACGCAGCGTGCCCGGAAACGTCGTGCCGTGGTAAATGGGTCCGACGGAAGCGATCCAGTGGGCGCCCGCACGTTGCGATTGAACCGCCAATTGGCTGGCCACATCGGTGCTGGGGTGTCCCACGTGGGCGATCACGACGGCTCGGGATCCAAAGTGCTCGACGAGGTGGCTTACCACGCTGACGCGCTCATCAAATGACAGCAGCAGACCTTCGCCAGTCGAGCCACAAACGAAGAACCCGCAAATGCCGTTGGCAAGTTGAAATTCGGCCATGCGTGACAGCATCTCGAAGTTGACCTGATTGCGGGCATCAAACGGAGTGAAAATGGCCGAAAACGGTCCCCGCAAACGGCTTACTGCTTCTGCAAATTTCATGAAGGATCGCTTTCTGCTGGCCCATTCGTATCGAAAACGCAGCTAGTTCGCTTGACTGACTCAAAAAAACCGTCCAACGAATTTGAACGAACTCCCCGGCGCTTGACCGTTGGGGGGGACGAAGTTAGAGTTTTGACATCGCGGTTGGCCGCTCCATCGACCGACTGCCGGCCAAAATACCCTATTATTCCGTTCCAGCAATGCTTTGATGGCGTTGCGTAACGGAACCTTGTCTCGAATTTGGGGTTGAATCTCGTACCTCGGCAACGGATGGAGCTTAACAGCGTACGTACCTGTCAGAAATGCCGGAATTCCCGGCGAATCATGTAAATGGCAGCGGTCGGCCTGTGTAAGGCCACATAGATTCGGAACAATCGGAAGAGGCTAATGAAGAAGCTGTTCGCAATTGCTGCGCTCATCGTATGCATTACCGCCGGCGCCCTGCTCACGTATCAGTTGACGTTTGCGCGGTCTTCGGCCAGTTATCGGCTGGAGTTTATGCAGTATGCCAATCGGCTGAGCGCCGGCCGGAACCCGTGGTTCGGTCGACAACAAATCGCCGAATTGCAAAATCAGCTGGCCGCCTCCAATGTGCCGGAACGCGAGGAAGTGCTGTTGCGATTCCGGCTGGCAGACGAATTATTGCGAGTTGGCCGCACGCAAGAGGCGATTGACCAGTGCGAAAAGGCGATCGCTTTGGCCAACAGCCATCGCATCCGTTTGCCGGACGATTATCAAGCGCGACTCGGCTTGGCTTACATGCGTCTGGCCGAGGAAACCAACTGCATCGAGCTCCATAATCGCGACTGCTGCGTTTTTCCACTGGCTGGCTCGGGACTCCACCAAGTCACAGGTCCTGCTGAACAAGCTAAACGATACTTTTTGAGTCATCTCGAATCCCAGCCCGATGATCTCAAACGACAGTGGCTGTTGAACATTGCCGCCATGGCGCTGGGTCAGTATCCGGAGGCCGTCCCCGAGTCGTTCCGCATCCCGCCCGAGTCCCTTGAATCGGAAGCAGACATCGGACGATTTGTGAATATTGCGTTTGAGTCGGGCGTGGATCGATTTAACCTGTGCGGCGGCGCGATTGCCGAAGACTTCGACAACGACGGGCTAATTGACATCGTCACGTCCAGCTTTGATCCCGCGGAACCATTGGCGATGTTTCGCAACAACGGCCTGGGACAATTCGACGATGTTTCGATCAGCGCTCGATTGGACGATCAGCTGGGCGGTCTAAATTGCATCGCTGGCGATTATGACAACGATGGCGACATGGACATTTTGGTGTTACGTGGCGCATGGCTGATGGACGACGGCAAGATTCGAAATTCACTGTTGCAAAATGACGGAAAAGGCGTGTTTGTCGACGTTACCAAGGCAGCTGGCCTGGCCAAGAATCAATTCCCGACTCAAGCCGCCACCTGGGGCGATTTTGATAACGATGGCCTGCTGGACCTGTACATTGGCAACGAATCGCGACCCAACGCGTTGGCGAATTTCCCCAGTGAATTGTATCGCAATAACGGTGATGGGACGTTTACCGACATTGCCCGCATGTCGGGTGTCGCCAACGACCGATACTGCAAAGGCGTCACGGCCGGCGACTACGATAATGACGGCGACTTGGATTTATACGTTTCAAACATTGGCCGGAACCGGCTGTACCAGAATCAAGGCAACGGCACTTTTCGCGACGTGGCCGACGAAGCGGGAGTGATCGAACCGTCGCGGCGCAGTTTTGCCACCTGGTTTTTCGATTACGACAACGACGGCTGGCTAGACCTGTTCGTGACGGCCTACGAAGCCGATGTCAGTGACATTGCGGCCGATTTCATGGGCAAACCTCATCAAGGCGCCTCACCCAAACTGTACAGGAACAACCAGGATGGCACATTCAGCGACGTCACGGCGGCAACCGGTTTGGACCACCCCAGTTTGCCGATGGGCGCCAATTTCGGAGATCTCGACAACGATGGTTGGTTAGACATATTTTTGACCACCGGCGATCCCGACTACGCGACACTTACGCCCAGTGTCATGCTGCGCAACGATGTCGGTCAGCAGTTTCAGAACGTCACAACGTCTGGCGGATTCGGCCACTTGCAGAAAGGGCATGGTGTGGCCTTTGCCGATTTCGATCACGACGGCGACCAAGACATCTATAACCAACTGGGCGGGTTTTACCCGGGCGACAAGTTTCGAAACGCGCTGTATCGCAACCCAGGGCACGATCATCGGTTCGTCACTATCAAACTCGTCGGTTCCCAATCAAATCGCCTGGGTTACGGAGCCCGGATAAAAGTAGTCGCCGACGGTCCCGAGGGTCGTGTCGAATTGCACCGTGCGGTGGGCAGCGTCAGCAGCTTTGGTGGTTCCACTTCACGCCAGGAGATTGGTTTGGGTTCCGCCGATCGTATCGAACGCCTGGAAATCGACTGGCCGACTTCGGGTGTCAAGCAGGTTTTCGAGGACGTTCCGATCGACAGCCTGATCCAGATCACCGAAGGTCGACAGACCATCGAAACGTTGCCGCTGCAACGATTTCAACTGGGCGAAAATACCACCGGATCCTAAGCTCGCGCGGTCGGCCGAGTTGGCCTCCGGGATGGTGTTGCGAACGAAGCCTTTCTGAAATACGGGCTACCCGAAACCGGTTTTAATGTGGACAATCGTCTTTTTGCCGTCCGTTTCGATTGTCCATTTAGCGTCCCCATATCAGCCCATGAGTGCCACGATAACCAGCGGTACCGTGATTCGCACGACGCGAAACCGGTTTGAGCACATTCCCTGCCAGGTGTTTGAGCACGCTCGCGATGTGGCAGCCGCCATCGCCCATCACATTGCCCACGCGATTCAGGAAAAAGCCCGCCGCGGTGAACATTGTGTGTTGGGTTTGGCTACGGGCAGCACGCCGGTTGGAATCTACGAAGAACTGGTGCGGTTGCATCGCGATGAGGATTTGTCGCTGTCCAACGTCATTACGTTCAATTTGGTCGAGTACTACCCGATGCAACCCCACGAACTGCAAAGTTACGTGCGGTTCATGAATGAGCACTTTTTTGACCATGTCGACATCCCGCGGGAAAACATCAATATCCCGGACGGCACACTCCAACTGGATGACATCGCCGATTACTGCGAGCACTACGAACAGAAAATTCAGGACGTGGGCGGAATCGACATTCAAATCCTGGGAATCGGGCGAACCGGCCACATCGGATTTAACGAACCGGGTTCCAGCAAAAACAGCAAGACGCGTTTAATCACGCTGGATCGCGTCACGCGTGTGGACGCGGCCAGCGATTTTTTTGGCGAAGAACATGTGCCGCGGCGGGCGATCACGATGGGCGTCGGGACGATTCTGGCCGCGCACGAAATTTTCATTATTGCTTTCGGCGAACACAAATCTGAAATTGTCGCGCAAGCCATCGAACAACCGATGACTTCGTCGGTGTCCGCCAGCTATCTGCAAGAACATCCCAACGCCAAGTTCGTGATGGACTATGCGGCGGCGGAAATGTTGACCCGCTGCCAATGCCCATGGTTGGTCGGTCCCGTCGACTGGAATCCGGATGCAATACGCAAAGCGGTCATCTGGCTCGCGCAGAAGCAAAGTAAACCTATCCTGAAATTGACGGACGAAGATTACAACGAACAGGGATTGCAAGATTTGTTAACCCGCCATGGATCGGCTTATGACATCAACATTCAGGTGTTTCGGCATCTGCAATCGACGATTACCGGTTGGCCGGGCGGCAAGCCGGATAAACTCAAACAGCCGGGCGACCGCCGCCAGCCGCATGACGAAATATTCCCGAAGCGCGTTTTGGTGTTCTCGCCGCACCCCGATGACGACGTGATCTCGATGGGCGGCACATTAATACGGCTGGTTGATCAGGGACACGAAGTACACGTTGCTTACCAGACGTCCGGCAATATCGCGGTGTTTGATGACGACGCCATTCGATTTTGCGAATTCGTGGCGGATTTTAACAATCAATTTGGTGTCGATCCGCAGCGCACCGCGGAGCTTGAGGAACATATCGAAGAGTTTCTTAAGAACAAACAAGCCGGACAGGTCGACAGCCCCGAGGTACAGTCGATCAAAAGCCATATCCGGCGCGGCGAAGCGCGAGCGGCCTCGCGGCGATGCGGCGTTCCGGCCGAGCAGCTGCATTTCCTGGACATGCCGTTCTACGAAACAGGTACCGTGAAGAAAAAGCCGTTGTCGGAAGACGATGTAAAGATCATTGTCGACTTGTTGGAACAAATAGAGCCGCACCAGGTCTACGCTGCCGGCGACCTGTGCGATCCGCACGGGACCCATCGCACCTGCCTCAATGCAATCATCACGGCCTGCCAGCGACTCAAGGATAAACCGTGGTTCAGTAACTGCGTGTTGTGGTTGTACCGCGGCGCGTGGCAGGAATGGGCCCCGTACGAAATCGAAATGGCCGTCCCGTTGAGCCCCAAAGAAGTGTTGTTGAAGCGCTCGGCGATT
>JBFILF010000244.1:0-8228 GCA_041599835.1 Pirellulaceae bacterium | reverse complement strand
TTCCCGAAGATGCGGAACTGAGTAGAAAGCAAGCGGCATTGGCGGCCTCCTGGGTTTGCACGGCTTGTCCGCGCGGAATAACTTTTTCCGCGTACAAATAGGAGTCGACGTAGCCGGGAATGCCTGCCGACGAAGCGGTCTTCAAAAGACCTGGTCCGACTGCGTTGAACCGGACGTTAGAAAAACGGCTGAAGCTCTTCGCCAGAAACACCACGCTCGATTCGAGCGCTGCCTTGACTGGCGCCATGAAGCCATATTGTTCACTGGCCATTTTGGTGGTGGAAATAGAAATCGTTACCACCGATGCTTGATCTGAAAACAACGGTTTCAACGCGTTACATATCGACACCAACGAAAAACATGAAATATCCATGGTCCGCAAAAAAGCTTTTTTGGGTGTTTCGTGAAAAGGGCGAAATCCTCCTTCGTAATCAGCAAACGCAATCGAATGAACTAATCCATCAATCTTCACATTTCGGCGAATTAGATCCGAAGCCAGCCGCTCAATTTCCTGCGGAAGTTCCACGTCACACACCAACACTTCACGGCCCTCAAGCAGCCGGTCAAGTGATTGGCGGCGTTGTTCTGTGTGCACGGCATAGATGACGTTGCCGCCGTGTGCTTCCAGTGTTTTGGCGATATGCCAAGCCACGCTTTTGCGATTCGCCACACCGAAAATCAGGAACTGTTTTCCGTGGATATTCAAAAAGTCCATGAAGTCCTATTGGATTGAAAGATTACAGGTGTGACGGTATTTAGTTGGGACCGAGGCGGTCGATCACGCGGTATGACCAGAAATGGACGACGCGCCAGAGTTTGTGTCGGGCGGCGACGAGGATTTCGGAGCCAGCGTGCAAGCAAATTCTAACGAAACAGCTAGCTTACCATCTCGCCGAACGCCTGCTGACAAAAAGTAGGCGCCCGCGACTTTTTCATTCAACCGAACCGTGATTTCAACTTGATCATTGGGGAACACAGTCTTTTTGAATCGAACTTGGTTCATGCGCGTCAACACCGGGACCGTCTGGTTGTCACCGCGGTTATCAATGTGATGGCGTGCCAGCAGGATGGCACCCGCTTGGGCTGCGCATTCGCACAAGATGACGCCCGGCACGATGGGGTAGTCTGGATAGTGACCTTGAATAAAAAACTCATCGTCTCGAAACGTCTTTCGGCAGACGATCTCCTGCTCGCAGGACGATACGATGTCGTCGATCAGCAGCATGGGTGGCCGGTGAGGAATGAAATCGGTGACGGATACCGTGGGCATGACTGAATCAATTCGTTGCCAACGAGGCGGTTTTAGCGGAACTCATTAAATAACTGTCGACATCGTTTGCCACAATCACGCCGTAATTGATCGTACCCAGCCAGCCGGACATGATGATCCCGCAACTGCCGGCGTGATACAGTCCGTTGACTTGCTGGGGCAGGCCCCGGCTGACAGCCAACCCTTCAAACTTGGTGCCGAAACTCGAACCAGACAGATGTTTGGTATAGTGCTCAAACGTGATGGGTGTTGCGGCCTCGACGTGATCAATTCGCTGGCGACAATTGGGCACGTATTTTTCCAGTGCGTCAAGGGTCGTTTCGATCAAATTGTGTTTTTCCCGTTCGTATGATTCCTTGTCCAACTCGGACCAGTCTTCGTAGTTGGCATTGGTGCTGGAAACAATCAGGTAACGGCCTTTTCCCTGTGGCCGGATGTCAGGGTAATAAAATGAAAAGGTCCGGCTGGTGATATCTTTGCTCAGCAGCAATTCCGTGCGAAACAAATCGGCAGTGCTGCAAAACAGCAAATCACCGGTATCGCGCTCGATGGCCTGATCCGGTTTCAGCGCCATGTAAACTTGTGTGCTGGAGTTGTTCAACCGCACGGCTCGAGCTTCGTCGACAAATTTCTTGTCAAAACAGTCGGTATTCACCAGATGGAAGATTGTGGCGCGCAGATTAGCATTGGAAATGACCGATGACGTCTCGATTTCTCGCCCGTTGACCGTCACTGCTTTGACGCGGCCGTGTTCGACGCGAATCGATTCGACATTGCAGCGAATGCGAATGTCAACGCCGTTCTTTTTCATCTCCCGCTCCATGGACTTGATCAAATGATCTGTCCCTCCCTGGAACGTAAATACCCCTTTCGACATAAAATTCGAAAAGACAATGCCGTAGGTGATGGCGGGATCCTCCAGGGTCGAGCCGTTGGCGTACGTAATGGGTTCCATCAGCAACCGAATCACGTCTTCACGGCCCGGGAAGAATTTTTGAAACAAATCGCCGGTCGACATCTGCTGGTCATCGTAAAAGTTCATTCCCCGAGCAATGTCAAAAAACGCCTTGACGCGCTCGGGTTCCAAACCAAATTCACCGGTCAACAACCGGGTGAAATCTTCTCGATCGTACGTCGTGGTCAACGAAAACATCGGGTTATCAAATCGCACATGTTTCAATTGCACAATCGAATCGGCAATTTCCTGAGTCCAATAGCGACGGCAGCTTTTGTACATCCCGTACGGGAAACCGTGCAGCGATATGTCGAAAATATGGCCGCCGGGCCGTTTGAACCACGTGGCCAGACCACCTAGTTTGTAGTGCTGCTCCAACAACAAAACCGAACGGCCTTCGCGGGCAAGGATATTTGCCGCCGTTAATCCACCCAACCCGCTACCAATGACGACAACGTCGTAGTGGCTGTTGGCACCTTGCAAAAAGTCTTTGGGCATCGTGTCGGTGGGGTTGAGAAAAATCCATCTAGTCAGCTTGGCTATTTTCTAACACCCCGCTGGCCACCATGCTAGGGCGGCCCTATTATCGCGCGTTTATTCGAAAGTGCGTCTGGAGATATCCATGTTGTCGACGATAAAAACTTTGCTTTCCAACCAGTACGGAGCGGCCTTCAGCACAGTGGCCGCCTGTGTCGACCGCTGCCCGGTGACATCCTGGGATTTGCCAATCGGAAATTACCCGTTCAGTCAGGTTGTGTTTCATACGTTGTTTTTTGCCGATTATTACTTGGGACCCCATGCAGAGTCTTTTCGCCAGCAACTGTTTCATCAGGACAACCGGGAGTTTTTCGCGGATTACGAACAGTTGGAATATCGAACTCCGGTCGGCGTGTACGACCGCCCGTCCTTGCAAAAGTATCTGGTTCATTGCCGGCACAAGGCGATGGATGCCGTCGACTCCGAAACCGAGCAAACTTTGGCCGGGCCGTCGGGATTCGAGCGGCGGGATTTTTCGCGCGGAGAATTGCACGTCTACAACATTCGCCATATTCAACATCATTCGGCTCAACTGGTGCTGCGTCTGCGCACGGAAACTGGACTGGAAATTCCCTGGTTTGGGTCCGGCTGGCAAGCAACCTAGAGCGCCGCCATGCGAATGAACTGGGTGCAGCCAACGTGACATTCCAGGATGGCCCGTTTACTGTTTAGAATGCGGTCGAATAATACTGGCGGGGCAACGCAGTTCGCGCGCATTCAGGCGGTACAAAACAAATGTTGGCAATTGGCTTACAAGCGGCTCAATTTTTATGCCAAGTGCTGTTCGTCGTCATGGTGGTGGGCGTTGCGGTCGTGGTCGTGGGCATGATGCCGGTCAACAATGATTTTGAGCCAACGCCGAACGGTGTCGAGGTGCTGTTCATTTCCGATCCGTTGCATGCCGGAATCATGGTCCCCATTGAGCACGACGTGATGGATTGGCGCGAACATTTTCCCGTTAGATGTTTCGCGGGCGACACCGCGCATGCCACCCACGTGTTGTTTGGCTGGGGCGATCGGGCGTTTTGCATTGAAACGCCGACTTGGGCTGACATGAAGTTCTCGACGACCCTGCGCGCACTATTTTGGCCCACCGATTCTTCTCTGCGCGTTTCGTTGCTGCAGCCTGACGACAGTCCTTACCAAGCGCGGGCAGTGTCGATTTCAGCAGACCAATATCGCCGGTTGACCGACTATATTTCCGCCAGTTTTTTACGCGACGCGGCGGGCCAGACATTCGTGCAGATTCCCAGCGCTGCTCACGGCCGCAACGACGCTTTTTTCGAATCGCGCGACACGTATCAGGCTGCCAACAACTGCAACAACTGGATTGGCGGAGCGATGAAACACTGCGGCATTCGCACCGCCTGGTACACGCCATTGCCAAAATCCATGTTTGCGTATTTGCCTCAGGACCGGTAAATCGATCGGCGGGCGGCCACGATCCTGCAATATCAATCGCGCAAACAGTGGCGGTTGGCCATCGAAATGCCGCTCATGATTGAGCCGACGATGCCCACGAATCCCTGGTCGCTGCCGCACAAGTAGACGTTATTTAGGTGCGTCGTTCCGTCCAAACGCTTATCCGGCGCGCCATAAACCGCACCGTTATCGTGCCAAGTGAATCGCCGGATGGTTATTGGCGTAAACATATCGGTCTCGATCACGTGCTGGCGGAATTCGGGCACGAACCGCACGGCCGACTCGACTGAACGATCGTACCATTTGCACTTAGCAACGCCGTATTCTGTTTCGTCCAGAGCGTTCCAGCGATCGAAATCCGCGATGGACGTGATTCGAATCACGCCGTCGTCCAGCTGCTCGCCACTGGGATATGCATAATTATTTGGTGAGCAAATAACGCCGGTGCGGACATCACACAATTCCCGCTCCGGCCGCTGCCAATGAAACACTTCGCTGTCATTAAAGAAAACGATTGTTTCGTCGATTCCCAATTCACAAGGTTGTCGATCGATGATGGATATCGATTCCGTAAACGTCATTTGACCGCTTTGCCGCGTATCGATTTCACTGACATCATCACACATCCTCAGCGTTTCAATCCGCCCGGCGGATGAAAGGATGCGCTTGCCGTGAACGAAATGGCCGTCATCCAGTTCAATCGCGGTGGCACGGCCTTGCTCGACGCAAATTCGCTTGACGCCTTTGCGCAGTTTGAGTTCTCCGCCCAGCGAACGAAATCGTTTCACCAGATTTTTCAGGATCAACCTGACGCCGGCAAACGGTCGAGCAAATCCTTCCTGGAAAATGCTGCGAAATAGGATACTGAACTGCCCAAAATCCATGTCCTGTTCGCGCGCATTACCGTACCACATCAAGGGACACAGAATCATATCGGCTAGCAACGGATCGGATAGATGCGCGGCCACGACGTCGCGCGTGGACTGCTCATAGGAAAGCTGTTCCAGTTCATCGTAGTCTGCAATGGACTGTGCCAGGTTGTCGAAGCCATCGATTTGGCCTGGAAAATGGGTGGCGATTTCGTTGCGCAAAAGTTCAAAGTCATTGCTGAACCGGAGGTCGACGCCTGGAAAACTGATCCGCGATCCCATTTGTGGCGCCAAGGCGAACTCGTCCCACTGAAACCGGAGTTGCCGCAGGATTTTGGCCAGTGGCCCCCGCCGCGATCCCTTTTTCGTGAAGTTGGTGACCGCATGCAGGCCCACATCGTAATTGCGTCCATTCAGCCGGTAGAACGAGTTCAGTCCGCCAATCGTGTAATGACGCTCGAGAATGCAAACGCTCTGATCAAAATATGCCAGACGAATTCCGGCCGCCAGGCCCGACATACCGGCTCCGATAATAATCGTGTCGTATACCTGATCATCCATCGGTGAGCTGTCCGCATCAAAAAAAACCGCACAGCGATTCATTCGCGGATGAATCGCTCTGCGGTTATTCTGGCTAGTCGGCCAAAAACTAGACCGCGATATCCTGCATCTTGGGGGTTAAATACTCGACGGTGCTGCACATTGATTCCAATTTGCCATATTCTTCTTCGGGAACTTGAACGCGATACCGCTTGCGCAATTCCATCACAATGTCCAGAAAATCCATGCTGTCCAATTCCAACTGCTCGCGAAAGGCTTTGCCGTCGTCCAAATCCGAAAGGTCTTCGTCAGGCGCGATATCTTCAAGAATCTCCAGCACTGCGCTTCGTATTTCTTCTGGTGCCATTTTTTGTGAACTCCGTTGAGGTCTATAAATTCGAGCGTTACGCCGCCCGGTAATTTTCTGAGCAAGCTGCCAAATTAACGTTTCGAACGCTTTTGTCTAAAGGTCAAATCGCTTGATAATCACCACGGAATTAATGCCAAGCATTCCAAACGAGTTGTTCAAAATATATTTAGCGCGTCGATTCAGCTCGCGCGGCTGATTTTGCACCAAACCGCTGAGTTGGCATTCCGGGTCCAGTTCATCAACATTGATTGTGGCATGACAAACGCCGTCATCAAAAGCCGGCAGGTTCCCGGCCAATTCCAGGGATCCAGCAGCACCCATTGAATGGCCGATGAAACTCTTGGCATTGTTGACCAAAGTGGCATCTGAATTGTCAAACACCTGGCGGATCGCCGCACATTCCAGGATGTCCCCGTTGGCCGTTCCCGTGGCGTGCGTGCTGACAATGTCGATTTGTTCGGCCGATATCCCCGCCCGCTCCAATGCCAGGTGGATGCACTGCGTTTGACGCTCGCTGTTGGGCAGCACAAAATCCGTGGCGTCAGTGTTCATTGCGTAACCAGCCAGCTCACCATAAATTTTTGCGTCCCGGCGCAAGGCGTCGGGCAACCGCTCCAGCACGAACAAACAGCCACCTTCGGCCACGACAATTCCGTTGCGCTGCATATCAAACGGTCGCGAAGCTTTGGTGGGGTCCGCGTGACTAGCCAAGGCTCCTTGACTGGCAAATCCGGCAAAAATACCAAACGTATGTATGCTCTCCGATACGCCACCGGCGATGGCCAAATCGCATTCGCCCAACCGCAACATTTGAGCACCTTGGATTAGGCCGGCATTACCCGCCGCACAAGCGGCGCCAATCGTGTAATGCGGACCGGTGATTCCCATATTCAACGCGATCTCGCCAGCCGGATTGTTGGCGACCGTCCGTGGATTATGGTGATGCGACCAAAACGATGTGTCGTAATCGAACCCGCGCAGCTCGTAAACTTCGTTTTCCGTCTCGACATTGCCGTGTTCCGTGACGCCGATATAGACACCCACCCGCGATTTGTCCGTGTTTTGCCAATCAACGTTGGAATCGCCAACGGTTTCATTCGCACAATAGATACCGATACTACCGGCCCGCGTGCCGCGGCGGGCGTCTTTTCGCGTTTGGTGCTTGCACAAATCGAAGTCACAAATGCCGGCAAACGTTTTTCCAAAGTAACGTATTTCGTAATCGCGGACGCCGCTGCGTCCGTTCAGCAACGCATCGCGAAATTCCGGTAACGAATTACCGTTGGGAGCGGTCAAACCGATGCCGGTAATGACGATCCGCTGATCAGCTGGTAAATCGCGAGGTTTGGCCGTCGAAATCATGGATATTTCCGTAAAAGATATGTCCGAGATTACCGATTCACCCGCTTTTTAGCAACCGGCACAACGGTCCTGCGCTGCGGATCGGCGGCGTCGACTGGCCGGTTTTTGGGGCATTCAACCGGCTGCCCGCTCCACCATGGACTCACCCAAACGCCGCATGCCTTCCTCGCACGACACTTGCGGGTGATAGCCAAAATCCGCCCGTGCCCGGGAGATGTCGTAGTAATGACTTTTGCCCAATTGGGCAGCGAGAAACCGCGTCATTCTTGGTTCGCTTTCGATGCCGAACATCTCGTGATACGTTTCCAAAGCCAACCCCAGTCGGTAGGCCCAGTAGTACGAAATGCGTTTTTTGACGGGCGGCAGTCCAGCCAGACGCAAGATGTCGTTGATGAATCCCCAGCAATTCACCGGATCAC
Organism: Pirellulaceae bacterium; assembly: GCA_041599835.1. Classification (GTDB taxonomy): domain Bacteria; phylum Planctomycetota; class Planctomycetia; order Pirellulales; family Pirellulaceae; genus CAJQPP01. Next base: position 484 of record JBFILF010000244.1, on the reverse strand, counting down.
CTTGGCTGACAAAGTACGCTCGGCCACACACCGGTGAATCACGGCGGAGGGCTTCACCGGCCAGCACGTGCGCCAAGGCCGCATTCTCGACATAGGTCGTGTCAATCTGGTTCGTACCATCGCCAACTTTGCGCAGCTGGTTGAGCCGCGCCCGTTGAATCAGCCGCGGGATCAAGTGATGATCACCGGGGCCCCAAATCAAATGCGGGCGCAAGGCACAGGTCATTAACACGGACGGGTCGTTGGCATCCAACACGTGCTCCTCGGCGAGCGCCTTGGATTTTGGATAGTTGCACAACCATTCCCGGGCGATGGGAGCCGATTCGTTGACGTTGATTTGATGTTGACCCGTAAACGTCACGCTAGGCGAACTGGTATAAACCAAACGGGGAACGCCATGTCGCAGGCAGCACTCCACGACGTTGCGCGTGCCGGCTGTATTCACCGAATGAAACGACTTCCATGAACCCCATATTCCGGTGAC
>JBFILF010000243.1:0-8231 GCA_041599835.1 Pirellulaceae bacterium | reverse complement strand
GCCCATCATCCGTTTCGTCGTCGTCCCCCTCGTCGTCGTCCGCGTCGTCATCGTCCGCGTCGTCGTCGTCATACTCGTCATCGTAGTCGTCGTCGTCGTCGTCCCCACCTTGGATGTCATCTTCGTCGGCGTCATCGTCGGCGTCGTCATCGTCGGCGTCGTCATCTTCGTAGTCGTCGTCGTCGTCGTCGTCGTACTCCTCGTCGTCGTAGTCGTCGTCATCGTCTTCGTCGGCGTCCATGCGCCAGGCGGGTGTTTCGATGATCAGCCTCGCAGGACTCCATGGGTTCCATCGTTCTGCCGGCGTTGCCAACGGCGGCGCGATCGCTGCCAGATCGGCGAGGTCAACGGTTCGGGACACCTCGCTCCAGGCTTGCTCATTCGGCGCATGCTGGATTGATTCCATCGCGGTGCGCTGATCGCGCTCCTTGACCACGGGGTCCAACTCCGGCGAAGACAATCTCACGGTTTTCACTCCTCTGGCGGTTCGACTCGATGCGGTCCATCTGGATCGGACGGATGTGTCGGTTCGGCAAGTGCTTGATTTTGCTGGGTGGTTTCAGTTTCGTCGAGTGGATTTGCGGCAGAATCTGCAGGATTTTCTGCGGGATTTTCTGGTGACAAGTGGGGCGGGGAGCCATTGGGCCATCCGCGATCGCTAAGATGTTCACTTCGCGGCAGAGCATCCAGATTGGCCAACCCGAATACTTCCAGAAACCGGCGGGTGGTCCCGTACAGCAGCGGGTGGCCCAGTTCGCTACTGCGGCCGGCGATGCGAATCAGGCCGCGGTCCATCAGCTGCCGCAACATTTCGCCACAACTCACGCCGCGAATCGCTTCGATTTCTGCTTTCAATACCGGTTGTCGGTATGCCACGACCGCCAGTGTTTCCATCGCCGGGGCTGAAAGCCGAATGCTGCTTTCCGGGGGTCGCAATCGTTGCAACCAACGGCTGAACTCCGGTCGACTGCGCAATTGGTAGCCGCCGGCGATTCGCTTGACATGAAACGCGCGGCCGACTTCATCGAAATGACGATTAAGCTGTTTGATCAACGTTCGCGCTTGGGTGCCGTCGGCGAGCCCAGCCATCTGACTGATCTTGCGGCTGCTCAGCGGTTCTTTGGCTAGAAACAACACCGCTTCCACTCGACGCAAGGCAAGCGGTGCATCGTGTGGGCCATCCGCACCGATCGGCGCGCCGTCCAAATTGTCATCGGCAGATGATTGATCAGTTTCCATGGATCGTCACCGAACCGGCGAAACGACGATCGGTTACAAACAGTGCCAGATTGCGGGCAGTATGGGCCACAGCGGTTTGTCAAGCAACCCCGAATACGCCAGTGCCCCACGGCGTTTGGCGACTTCCTTTGTGACTGTTCGCATGCCCGCTCGGAGGGCGACCTTGTTCTCCGGGGCGGCCACTTAAACAATGTCGCTATACCAAAGACTCCCCGGCCTGACCGTCCCCATGAACTCAATATACCTGGATGCCAACTCGACGACGCGCATCGATCCGCAAGTGCAAGACGCCATCGTCAATGCCTGGCGATCGAACTACGCGAACCCTGCCAGCCAGCACCAACCGGGTCAGCGGGCCAGGGCCGCGTTGGAGCAATGCCGAGCGGACATCCGACACCGGCTGGGCGCCAGTCAAGCTCAGCAATTGATCTTCACCAGCGGCGGCACCGAGGCCAACAATTTGGCGCTACGGGGTATCGCCTGGGCCGCCAGATCTCAACACAGTGGCGGCGACCGCAACGAAATTGTTATTTCCGCCATTGAGCATCCGAGCGTCGTCGGTGCGGCAGAATTTTTGCGGTCGCAGGGATTTGTGGTTCATAACATTGCCGTCTCGGCCGATGGTGTGACGGACATTGATCATCTGGCATCGCTGCTCAATTCTCGTACGTGCCTGGTCAGTTTGATGCTGGTCAACAACGAAACGGGCGTCATTCAACCAGTCCAACAGGCGGCGCAAATCTGTCGCCAGCGCGGCATCCCACTGCATTGTGACGCGGTTCAAGCCATCTCCAAATTGCCGGTGAATATGCAGCAACTCGGCGTGTCGGCATTGACCCTGACGGCCCACAAAATGCACGGGCCGCGGGGAATTGGCGGCTTGCTGGTCGACCAAGAAACCGAACTGACTCCCATCCTGTTCGGCGGCTTTCAGCAACTCGGCCTCCGCCCCGGTACCGAAGACGTCGCGTTGGCAGTGGGGTTTGCCAAAGCCGTCGAATTGGCGGTCGACGGACTGGCCGAACATGCTGCTTGCATGTGTCAACTGCGCGACCGCTTGGAACAGGCGGTTCTGGCGGAACTGCCCGGCTGTGTGATTGTGGGGTGCGACGCGGCCCGCGCGCCACATACGTCGAATTTATGTTTTGCGGGCGTCAATCGACAATCGCTGTTGATGGCCTGCGATCAGGCCGGTGTGTCGATTTCAACCGGTTCAGCCTGTGCCAGCGGCTCCAGCGAGCCTTCTCCGGTGCTGCTCGCCATGGGTTGTGATTCGAGGCTGGTAGAGGGTTCGATCCGAGTGAGCTTGAGCCGCTTTACGACGGCGGCCGAAATCGCGGCGGCCTCTGATCGTATCATTAACTGCGTCAACCACTTACGGTTGCCAAAATCGTACGGAAAATAGCGGTTTGGTCCTCCTCGGCTGGCCCCGAAAATGATACAATTTGGTCCATTGAATTGGACGTAAACCAGGGCCCAAACTGGGCCTTTTTTTGATAAAGCGATCGGGCGCCAGTGGTCTCGACTTATTCATTTTCGCTGCGAAATTTTGTCGATTCCGTTGCCGGCTCGGAGGTCGCTACCGACCGCCGCTCTGCCGAACAAACCGGTCCGTCGCCTGCCAGGCCATCGAGTACTTGCGCCGTTCCAAGCGACCGCTATTTTGGCGACGATCAAAATCCGTTATTGGCGAATTGGTGCCACGAGCAGCTAACTGGCGATGCGACCATTTGGCCGTTAGTTTTATGCGGCCCATCTGGTGTGGGCAAAACCCGAGTGGCCGAAACGCTGTTGTGTCGATTACAGGACGGCGGCTTTCAATGTTGGAAAACCACTGGCGCCGATTTTCGCCGCCATTTCCTCGCTGCCGTCAGCACCAAATCATCGCTGGCATTTCGCCAGCCCCTGTGCGACTGGGGCGCCATCCTCATCGACGATTTGGGGGCGGCATGTGACCAGTCCGGCGTGCAGCGTGAATTGGTCCGGCTGATCGACGAGTTTGCCGGACGTCGGCCGCTGTTGGTTACCATGCGACGCAACCCGCTGGCGGATGGTGCGCTGAGCCGTCCCCTGCAATCGCGGTTGGCCCAGGGCCTGGTTATTGAAGTTAAACCGGCTGGCCCCGCCGCGCGGCGGCAGCTGATCCGGGCCGTGGCCCAGCGGCTGGAATTGTCGCTGGATCAATCACTGGAGAACTGGTGTGTGAATCATCTGCCCGTCGCACCGTCGTCGATTCAACAAAGCTTGTCGCGCGTTGCGCTGCACGCGCAAACCGCTGGCGCGATATCCTCGGTTCGCCAGTTGTGCGATCTGTTGATGTTGCCAATGCCGGAGGACGACGCCGAGCGGGTTCGCCAGATCACGTCTGTTGCCGCCGCACATTGCGGGCTGTCGGCCAAGCAACTGCGCGGTCCGCTGCGTCGAAAAAATATCGTTCATGCTCGCGGCTTGGCCATGTATCTCGTGCGGCACAGCCTCAAGTTGTCGTATGCGTCGATCGGTCAATATTTTGGGGGTCGTGATTCGTCGACCGTCCGCCATGCTTGCCAACGCGTTACCCGCTGGCTTGAAACCGATTCGACACACCACCGGCTGCTGCGGGAAATGATCGACAGCATTGGACCGGATTACGATCGGGAGATGGTTGAAGAAAGGCAAAGCGGCGAGCATTCGAAACCATAAGACTGTGCATATACGGCAACCTGTAAACTAAATGAGGGAGAAAGTGTCAGCGACATGTCGGTATCCGTCGGCAGTAGCCGGTCAAAATGCTCGGCCCGCCAAAGTTAGCTGTTTTGGCGGCAACACTATTCAACATGCGACACGATCATGACTTGGTTTGAACGAGTTGTCCCTGGCCGGCTGTCTCTGTTTCGCGCGATAAAAGGCGACGTCGAATGAAAGTTTTCCCATCCATCGACGCTGCCGTGTGACTGGTTATTATTACTGTCAACTTAAACATTCCTATTTAGTAATCACCGCCGGCAGGCTTCCACTGAACCACAAGACCTGCCGTCAAAAGGATCGAGGTGAACTGGTGAAAATTACGATTAAACGAGAGCCGTTTCTGCATGATTTCCAAACCGCGGCCATGGTGGCCCCGGCGCGCAGTCCCAAGACGATTTTGCAGAACGTCAAAATCGAAGCCGACGACAAACAGGTGCTGATGACGGCCACCGACATGGAGGTGGGAGTCCGTTTGAGTTTGTCGGACGTCGAGGTCCAGTCTCCCGGTGCGACGGTGATCCCCGTGGGCCGCCTCAGTGGCATCCTCCGCGAGTCGAGCGACGAGACGTTGGACCTGGCGGCGGATGGCAACAAGATTCTGATCACCGGCAAGCAATCGCGGTTCGAGTTACAGGGGCAAAACCCGGATGAGTTTCCGGAGGTCGTTGATTTTGACGAACAAGACTATTTTGAAATCTCCGGACCGGTGCTGCGCGATTTGATCAAGCGGACACTGTTCGCGACCGACGCGGAAAGCAGCCGGTATGCGCTGAGCGGCGTGCTGTTGGAAATGAACGACGATAGTATCACGGCCGTGGGGACCGACGGACGGCGCTTGGCCAAAATGGAAGGCCCGATCAAAAAAGTCGGCAACCCGACAGTGGGAGAAACGGCGACCATCGTGCCGGCCAGGGCGATGCAGATGATCGAACGGACCTTGCCGCATTCCGATGAAGAAATGGTGCGGATCGCCCCGCGACAAAACGACTTGCTGATCAGTCATTCCAATGGCGTGTTTTATTCGCGGTTGGTCGAGGGCCGGTTCCCGAAATGGCGCGAAGTGTTACCGAATCGGCAGGATTCCACCAAAATCGATTTGCCGGTCGGGCCGATGTTTTCGGCACTGCGCCAGGCAGCGATTGTGACTAGCGAAGAAAGCCGGGGAATCGATTTCACATTCAAACACGGTTCGCTGGTGTTGTCCAACTCTACGGCCGAAGTGGGGCAATCGCGTGTCGAATTGCCGGTAGCCTACGACGATGACGAAATCACCATAACGCTCGATCACCGGTATGTGTCGGATTTTCTGAAAGTCCTGCAGCCGGACAAATCCTTCACCCTCGATGTGGAAAACAGCGAGCAGGCGGCTTACTGCCAGACCGATGACAAATACGGATACGTGATCATGCCCCTGTCGCGCGACCGCCGCTAGCCTGGAAAGGTGACCTGAACATATGAGCGAGATGAGTGACGACTACGAGTGGACGAAGGCGACCGAAAGTTTCGAGCGCCGTCGGCGTTACGAGCGCAAGCCGAAATCGTCGGCACAGCTGATCAGCCGCCTGGTCGCGCGTCGTGGATTTGCGCAAACCGAGTGGAACGACCAGCTGAACTCGGTCTGGCGGCAGGTGGTGGATCCGCAATTGCTGGATAAAACCCGGCCCACTACGATCCGGCGCGGGACCCTGGAAGTCATCGCCAGCAGTTCGGCGGTGCTACAGCAAATCTCCTTCAGCAAGCACGAACTGTTGCGCAAGCTGCAAGACCAGCTGCCGCAGGCAAACATTCAGGCCTTGCGTTTTCGCACCGGCCGCATTGACTAACCGACACACGCCTCGCAGCACGAGCTGGAGCAAACAAACCCAACCCCACTCGATCCATGGCCAAAACTGAACCCAAAGCAGAATACCGGGCTGACGACCTGCAGCACCTGTCGGACCTGGAGCATGTCCGCGAACGACCCGCGATGTACATCGGCGATACGACCGCCCGCGGTTTGCATCACCTGGTTTACGAAGTGGTCGACAATTCAATCGACGAAGCCATGGCGGGATTCGCCACCACGATACAGGTGACGATCAACAATGACGGATCCGTTACGGTGCAGGATGACGGCCGGGGTATTCCGGTCGACCGCCACGATCAATTAAGCCAGGAAATGGGCCGCGAGGTGTCCACGTTGGAAGGCGTGATGACGGTACTCAAATTCGGCGGCAAATTCGAGAAGGGCGTGTACCAGACTTCCGGCGGATTGCACGGGGTGGGTGTGACCGTGGTGAATTTTTTGTCCGAATGGTGCGAAGTCGAAGTCTGCCGCGACGGGATTGTCTATCAACAGGAATACGAGCGGGGCGTGCCCTTGGGCGATGCGGCCAAAGTTGGAAAGACGGACCGCGTCGGCACAAAAACCACGTTTAAACCCGACCCCCAGATCTTTCAAACAACCAAGTTCGAATATGGAGTGCTGCACAAACGCATGCAGGAACTGGCCTTTTTGAATAGTGGGGTGCGGATTGAATTTAAGGACACCCGCAACGACGAGGGGGATGTGTTTTATTATGAGCGGGGCATTATCGAATTCGTCGAATACTTGAATCGATCCAGCGACCCGCTGCACGAAGACGTGATTTTTCTGAAGGACGAACAGGAATTAGGTGATTCTGAACAAGGCGAAAGCAACGTCGTCGGCTACGAAATTGCCCTGCAGTACACGACCGATTTGACCGAGAACGTGCACTCGTACGTCAATAACATTCACACGCACGAGGGCGGCACGCACGTGTCAGGGTTTCGCACCGCTTTGACGCGGTCGCTGAACAACTATGGCAAAAAGAACAACATGTTCAAGGATATGACCGTGACCGGCGAGGATTTCCGCGAAGGCCTGTCGGCGATCATTTCCATGCGCGTCTCCGAGCCCCAGTTCGAAGGACAAACCAAAACCAAATTGGGGAACAACGAAGTCGAAGGCGTGGTGAATTCGGCCTTCGGCGATTTCCTCAACAAGTACTTGGAAGAAAATCCCAAGAGCGCCAAGATCATCCTGCAAAAAGGCATCCAGGCGGCCGAAGCCCGCGAAGCGGCCCGCAAAGCGCGGGAACTGGTCCGCCGCAAATCGGCGCTGGGTGGCGGCGGGTTGCCCGGCAAACTCCGCGATTGTCTCAGCAACGACGTGGCCAAATGCGAACTGTATCTGGTCGAAGGCGACTCGGCCGGCGGCAGCGCCGAGGGCGGGCGGCTGAAAGAATTTCAGGCCATCCTGCCGCTGCGGGGCAAGATCATCAATGCCTATAAGGCCCGCGAAGACAAGGTGCTGGCCAATGAAGAAGTGCAAAGCATCATCAACGCGATTCGCATCGGAATTGGCGAAGGCCAGGATTTGAGCCGCCGCCGCTACGAAAAGATCATCATCATGACCGATGCCGATGTCGACGGCTCGCACATCCGCACACTGTTGCTGTGTTTCTTCTACCGGCAGATGTACCAGCTGATTGAAAAAGGCCACGTGTATGTAGCCCAACCGCCGTTGTTCCGCGTCAAGAGCAAGCGGGAAACGAATTACGTGCAGACCGAAGAAGAAATGCGGCGGATGTCGCTGGACCGCGGTCTGGAGAACGCCACGCTGCAGGCCGATACCGGCGAGTCCATTGGCGGCGAATCGATTCGCAAACTATGCCTGGCCTTGGCCAGCCTGGAAGATGCGATTGTGGCCCTCGAGCGTCGCGGCGTGAATCTCCGCACGCACGCCGAGCGGGCTCATTTGGAAACTGGCCGGCTACCGGTGTTTCACGTTTACGTTGGCAACCAGGAACACTGGTTCACGCGCCGTTCCGAACTGGACGACTTTTTGAAACAGCAGCAGGCCAGCCAGGGCGAATTGCAAGTCGCCGAAAGCGATACCACGGGCGACGAAAAAACAGGCGTCAGCGAGCGAAACGGTCCGACGATTCAAATCAATGAATTGCACGAAGTTCGCACGATCAACTCAGGGCTCAACCAATTAGCCGAGTTCGGATTCGACGTGCAGGCGCTATTGCCGCAGGAACGCACGGGGACGGAAGAACCGCGATTCGTGTTCAAACGGGGCGAAAGCGAAACAGGCCTGGACGACCTGCGCGGACTGCTGGCCGCTGTTCGCACCGCCGGTGAGAAAGGGCTGACCATCACCCGGTTTAAAGGGCTGGGCGAAATGAATGCCAAAGAGTTGCGTGAAACGACGCTTGATCCCGAGCATCGCAACCTGATCCAGGTCAGCATGACCAACG
>JBFILF010000242.1:0-8241 GCA_041599835.1 Pirellulaceae bacterium | reverse complement strand
TTCCGGAATAACGCGAATTGCCCACCGATTTGGGATAAAATGAACATCCCGGCTCGACTTCAATCCAAGTTCGACGCGAGATCGATGTCCCTGATCGCCCTGCTGTGGTGCAGCATGAATTGGTGTTGGCTGCCCCTAGGCGATCAAGCATCCGCCAAACAGGCTGGCCCACATAACCAGTGGCAAACGCTCAGCCCCGCGGGATCAGGTTTCGAATTGCAGTTGCCTGGTCGGCCGCTGCACCAACCGCGCACCATCCAGGTGGCAAACGGCCGACCCATCGACGTTCAAATGTTCCTGGTGAATCACCGGCAGGCCGCCGCCTTCGTGTTTGGTTTCCACCAACTGGCCGAACCGATGGCCAGCGATCAACAGATTGATGCCGCCCTCCACGGTACGCTGCTGAACGCCAAGGCGAATCTTGCCTCGCGCAAGCCAATTCAGATTAGCAATTACCGAGGCTGCGAGTTCACTTACGAAGGAACCCGGGGGACCGAAAAAATCGCGGGAATTTCTCGAGTTGTGGTGGCCGACCAGCGGGTGTTTCAATTAGCGGTTTTGACCTTGTCCGACCGCCAAATCGCCCGGCCAGACATCGAGCGATTTTTTGCTTCCTTCAAAATCCTGCAAAACTGACCCCAACGATTCAAAGGCCTCGCTAGCAAAATCCGTATAGTGTTGGCTTCTCTGCTGGACCTATAATCCGCTCGCCGCAAAGCACGTTGGAAAAAGGAGTTTCCGCGCATGAAGTCGACTGGGGCGAAATCCCGCAATAGGCGAACGATCGCCATCATCAACCAAAAAGGCGGTGTCGGAAAAACGACCACGGCCGTCAATCTCAGCGCGGCACTGGCTCGGGAAGGTCATCGCGTGTGGCTGATCGACTTGGACCCACAAGCCCATGCGTCATTGCATCTGGGCGTGACGGTAATGGATGGCGAGTCGTCGATCTACGACACATTGACTGACGCAAAACCGTTTAGCGAAGTGCGCGTTCGAGTCGACGAAAACTTATGGGTCACACCATCACACTTGGATTTGGCCGCCGCCGAATTGGAACTGGCCAGCCAGTTGGGTCGGGAAATGATATTGCGAGATCAGCTGGATCAGGACCCAGCCGACTTTGATTATGCCGTGTTGGATTGTCCCCCGTCGCTGGGCATTCTCACCACCAACGCGTTGACGTGTGCCAGCGAAGTGTTCTTGCCTCTGCAACCGCATTTTCTGGCGCTGCATGGTCTCAGCAAATTGCTGGGAACCGTCGATGTCGTTGGCAAACGGCTCAATCGCAACCTGCGGCTGTCGGGTGTGCTGTATTGCATGTGTGAAGCGTCAACCCGCATGGCCAACGAAGTGATGGCGGATGTGGAGGAATTCTTTGAGCGGGAGAGAATGCAACGGACGATTTGGGCTGGCGCCAAGATCTTTCAGACCAAGATCAGAAAAAACATCCGCCTCGCCGAAGCGCCCAGCCATGGGCAATCGATTTTTGACTATTCGCCTATCTCGCACGGCGCAGAAGACTACAGGAATCTGGCGGCGGAAGTCGTGGCGATGTCATCATCGGCGGTGTTGAGGCACCGATTGCAGGACGGCCAAAAGCGGCGAGTCGCTGCTTGATTGCCGCTGCAGATACGGAAGCCTCCCTCGCTCACCATATGCCAGAGATCAAAGCGCTAGACTTGTCGCGTTGAACGGATCACCAAGCACGCGCGCCAGGGCAGCGAATAGTGGTAGATGTGATCGGATCGATCACGCTAAAAAATCTAATTGACGACAATTCACTTCACCGCGCGACCTCATTCGGTCGTTACAAAGCGAATTATTTCAAGCCGGTTTTTTCGCCTTAAACTACTTTCTCGCAATCAGTTCCGTCGATGCTCGCCGGCCGGAGGTGGCGATTTCGGTCTAACGATTGCGTTACTTCGCTGTCAGCCAAATGAAGGCGGGTTGGCTTTCGATCTCCCGTTGATCGCCAAGCCAAACAGCATTCGCTGTACCTGACACACGAAAGGGACCGGAACATGAAACCGAAGCATTATTTTTTGACAGGATTGTTTTCAATCATGATGTTGGCGATGGGCACCACCACGGCCAATGCAGACCACGATTTTAACATTCTCGAAGCCAAGGCCGAGGCGCTACGAATAACCACGGTCGAGCTGGACCGGGCTTTCGTACACAGTTACGTACGCAGCCGGGTCTTTGGCGAGATCATGGCGACCAGCGCACAAATCAAAGGCAAATCGGCGCACCTGCGCGTGATGGCCAAATATGGCCATCCCTGCGAATGGAAGCGTGAAATCGAAAGGCTGGACCGCTTGGTCTGCCGCTTGGACCGTCTAGTTGGAGAAGCCCACTATCGAGCCGAAAATTGCCTCGATCCGCCCATTCCTCCTTGCGACTTGAATGTCCGCGGAAAACTCAACGCGATGGCGGCGATCGTCCAGTGCATGAAAGATGCCCTCTACGTGGAACCGGTTGTCGTCGTACCGAGGCGAGTGCAACCGATTGCGGTGGCGCCTTACCCTGACAGGTATCGTGGATACGGCGACCGGGATCCGTCGGATTACTACCGGGCCAACCGTTATTACGGCGACACGGGACGTCACGGCCATGGTCGTTACGGACAAGCGCGCGATTACCGCGATGGCGTTCGCCTCGACCACGGAGGACTGACGATTGGTAACGGCAACTTTGCATTCCGTATCAACTTCTAAGTCCTGGCCAATTAACGGCGGTCGATGCGCGTGGCAACGCCGCCGATAACCTCCTTGAGTGTCCGCTACGCACCCTCAACTAAAGACCCGGCCCGGCTGCCGGGTCTTTTTTCATTTCGCCCGCTGTCCCCTGCTCAGTGAAAGAAATTCGAAGCCGAATTCGCGGAAATTCGCATGGCGATAGCGTACGCCGGGGGGCCTGGCCTGACCTCAGCACCAATAAGATCCGGTCCGGATAGAGATTCACCTGGGGTGAGCCGATGGGCTTGCGGTACAATAACCATGACACGGATACGGATGACACGGATATGGCAGGGACGGTCCCCACCAGAGTCGAGGGCGCTTCGTCCTGAATCAGAGCGACTTTGGCCGCATTCGACACTTGGGCGGAAATGCCCACAGCAAGCCCACGCTCACCATTATGGCCAGCGACTTTCCACCCACCACCAGCGAATTGTACGAGACGTTCGAAGATCTACACGATTGGGACGAGCGATACGAGTACATTTTGGAATTAGGTCGCGAATTGCCCGAGTTTCCGGAATCGTTGCGGTTGGAGTGCAACAAAGTTCATGGCTGTATGAGTACCGTTTGGATGGTGGTGCGTCCGGTCGATTCGACGACGGCCAACGGTCGCGGCATTGAAATCCTGGCGGATAGCGATTCCATGATCGTCAAAGGATTGATCGCCGTTTTATTATCGATTTTCGATCATAAATCGCCGGTGGCAGTCATCAACGAGGATCCCAGCGACGTGTTTGGGCGGCTGGGACTAGACCAGCATCTGAGTCCCAATCGTCGCAACGGACTGTTTGCCATGGTGCAACGGATCAAGGAGCAGGCGGTGCAGATCGAATCATCCTATCAGTCTGCCGGCGGCTGAGATCAACAGTCTGTGGGATGGAGCGCCAGTTGCGACAAGATTTGCATCGTGGCCTGCGATTTGTTGAGCACGTAAAAGTGCAAACCGTCAATGCCTTGTTCAATCAGCTGTTGGGCTTGTCCAAGGGCTTGCTCCACCCCCACGTCGAAGTGCCAGTTGGCGTCATCTGGTCGCTCGCGAAGTCGCGCTAAAAACTTCGCCGGCAGATTGGCGCCGCACAGCGACACGATCCGCTGCACCTGTTGCAAGTTGGTCACCGGCAACATGCCCGGCACGATAGGGACCGTGATGCCCATGGCTCGGCAGCGGTCCCGAAACCGAAAGAAATCGGCGTTATCGTAAAACAGCTGGGTGATGACCACGTCGGCACCGGCGTCTACCTTGCGTTTGAGATTGTCCAGGTCGACTTGCGGATTGGGGGCTTCGACGTGAGTTTCCGGATAACCGGCGACGGCGATTCCGAAGTGCGAATACTCATCGCGCACCAATTCGACGAGTTGGTTGGCGTATTGCAAGCCGCCGGGCGCCGCCTGAAACACGCGCTGCCCCGCCGGCGGGTCGCCGCGGAGGGCCACGATATAGTTGATATGGTTGTCCGTGGCACGTTGCAAGTAAGCACGCAATTGGTCGACGGTGGAGTTGACGAGCGTCAAATGTGATGCGACGGGGATATCGTATTGCTGCTTTATGTGGCAAACGACCTCCAACGTCTTGTCACGCGTCGAACCGCCGGCTCCGTAGGTGCACGTCACGAAATCCGGTTGGCAAGCCATCAGCCGGCCCACGTGTTCGTACAACAGAGTCTCGCCCCGCGGCGTTTTGGGCGGAAAAAACTCGAACGACAAAGCCGTACGGCCCGCGGTGTAAAATTCGGAAAGCGGCTTCGACATCGGCACAGAAAGTGAACTTACTAGCAAAGCATCCAGTGTAGGGGCTGGTGATTACAACACGAGGGGTTTACGCGACAAATCCCGCTGGTTGGTCCGGCGACCATCCCACAGGCACGACGCAAAGCGGGCGGGTTCGACGCGTTGAACAGCATCCTCTTGGAATACGACAATCTTCACGCCACAAATCTTCACGCCACAAATCTTCACGCCACAGCGCCTCGCAACTACAATTCAACACGCGCGATTATGTTAAAATAACAATCTTCGGTCTTCGACCCATCGCCGGCACCCCAACATCTTCCCGGGATTTCTGTTGCCTTATGAACGACGAGCCAACGGTCGCAAAGTCGTCAAGCAAGTCGCCCGACGACGCTGAAGCACTGACACGCGAGAATGAAATTCTCCGCGCCCGCATCCGTCGTTTGAGCCGCGAAAACGACCAATTGCGCCAGCTGGCGGCCACCGATTATCTCACGCAAATCCCCAACCGCCGCAGCTTTGATGACGAACTCAAGCGACGGCTGGCCGAGTTGAAGCGGCACGGCAGCGGTTTTTGCCTGCTGCTGCTGGACCTCGATCAGTTCAAGTCAATTAACGATCGGTTCGGCCACGCAGTGGGCGACCAGGTGTTAATCGAATTCGGCAAGGCGCTCACCTCGCGACTGCGTGAATCGGATTTTTCGGCTCGATACGGCGGAGACGAGTTTGCAGTCATGTTGCCACACGTTGACCTGACACAGGCGACGGCGGCGGGCCAGCGAATTCTTGACGAAGTTTATCAGCAACTGCAAGGCACTGTTCCACAAACCGGCGAACAACCACTGGCAATCAGCATCGGATTGGTTGAAGCTCATCGAGACGACACGAGCGAGCGGCTAATCGCCCGAGTCGATCGCGCGATGTACCAGGCCAAATCGCGCGGAGGCAACCAGGTTGTCGCAGCGCCAAGGGATGCCGCCGAATAAATGGTCAAGCTGGCGGATCGATCGCGGTTGTAGGCGTTCCTCCAGCCGTGCCCAAGTGGCCCGCCCTGCCGATGAATCCGGCTGTCAAAAGACGAGCGGCCGGCATCACCAGAGGCAGTGCCGGCCGCGTTTTTATCGATTTTGCAACGGAACGCAAAACGTACGCTGCCGCGCCAAGGTTATTTCAAATTATTTCCGACGCCCGCCGAAGAAGTGTCGGTCGTTTTCATTTTTTCGATCACCATGTTCGTCAGATCGAGGTTCTTCTGGTAAACCACATTGCGATTGACGCCCTTGACCACTTCGCCGCGGTTTGTCGGATCGATGGGCGCGCTGTCGAATCGGATCACGAGGGTAATGCCATATTGTTCGGCGATGCCCGATACGACTTGCTGTAATTGCAAATACGTGTCGTAGTAAATTTTGGCTTCCCGATTCAGCAAATCATTGTTGGTTTGCCGAGTCAACGTGCGCAGTTTGGCCGTGCGCTGCTCCAAATCAGACTCTAAATTCTTGTATTCGGCCGAGCCCGGGTTGAAATCATTCAACCGCTCGGCATCTTGCCGCAGTTTCAGCTGTTCGGCTTCCATTCTGGCTTTAAATTGCTCGGCTTCAGCTTTAATGGCATCCATTCGCTGATTGAACACCGAGTTCTGTTTAAACACTTTGGCCACGTCCAGGACGGCAACCAAGCCGCCATTGGATTGCTGGTTAACCTGGCCAAATGCGGGACTTGCCAGCAAGCACAAGCAAGCAACCGCGGCAAAAGCTTTTATTGACGACTTCAAAATCAATCCTCCCTGATGGATGTGAAGTGCAAGTTCAGGATTTATGTTGGCCCGCGGGCCTTCATCCTCTTCGCACTGCATTTGGCATGCCGCACGGCCTCGCAGGGGTTGTTTTCGGCGCAAGGTACGGAAATACCGGCCACGGAAAAACTGAGTCCACAAAAGCATGGACGCAGCAACCAGCCGAAAGCCCCAAATTTGCAGGGCGGTTTGTAAACGTTACGCAATGACAGATCAATGCAGATTTTCTTGTTTTTGATCTGCCGGTGCAGGTTCGGCTGACTCGCCGGCTTCCGATTCGGGCTTAGCCACGGCTGCTATCGATGCTGGCATTCTCAGATAACCGAACGAATCGATGGCCATACGATACATGTCCAGGTCTCGTTGCACTGCCATCGCGTGTGCGGATTTACGAGCGGCCTCTGCCGGTTGGACGGGTGCCGCAGGCGGCCAGGTACTTTGCGCGCGTTGGCGAATAAATCGGCTGATGGAAACACACCAATGCCGCTCACAAGGCTGGGCTGTGATTTCGTCCAGTTCGACGGCAACTTCGGCGTACCAATTGTGTTCGTCCTGCCGCGAGGCAACGTACCAGTTTGGATTCCAGCCAAGATTGCCGCCGCACGAATCGGCCACGCGACCGGCACTATCGACCGAAAACAGAAAGTAGGTAGTAAAATCGCGGTCGGTATCTAACGCGATTTCCAATCGATCCCGTTCGGTCAAGTTGGCGTCCCGCTGTCGAGGCGAGTCGGTCGATTGATAGGCAAACCCCGCTCGTTTGCGGCACTGAATGGCCAAGTACAAATACGATTGGTCGCAAGCCATCCGCACCTGAGCGTCGTGGGAGACGGTTTGCCCGGGCGCCGTCTGAATCGGTTTCAATCCGATGCCAGAATCCACAGGGTTTTGTTGCCAAAACGGCTCGTCCAAGCGTCCGTCGAGCCGTGGCGGCCGGTCGGCCGATTGGCAAACTCGCAGATGGCCAATCTCTCCGGGGATCCGGTTGTCAAGCTGCAATTCGCGCCGCGCCGCGGCGGCCACCAGCGGAAATGTCGTCTGCGTCGCCACCGACTTGAACTGATTTTCCCCGGACAGGACCGGGTCCAATTTGCGGTTGAGTTGAATTTGCGTCAACAGGCAGCGCCCGGATTGCAAACTTCCAAAATCCTGCAGCCCCAACGATTGCGCCATAATTTTGGCTTGTTGGAATCGGCGCCGCGGCAGCTCGGCCAGCCGCGCGTCATTCCAGCCGGTGGGAATAACCGATGCCTGGGTCGCCTGCCGTGGATCGGTGGTCGGGGTGTTCGTGTTGTCGGTCTCGACCGGTTTCCACTCAGTGATGACAACGCCATCCTTGACGGTGGTGACCGGCCGAGTTACCGCAGCGGGGTTCAGCGACGCGGTGTTAGGTGTTTTTTGGCGCCTCAATTGACGTTGATGGATTCGAGCCTTTTCCTGACTTGCATAGTGACGATAAAGCCAGCGCAACGCGGCAACCGAAAGCGGATGATCGGACAAGGCGCGGGCCAAGTAGCTATAGGTTTCGGCCGCCAATTCCCCGGCGCCGCGCTCGTCATAACGGTCGGCCAATTGGTACAACCACACGCCAGCCGACGCTTCGTCCAGATCGGAAATCTCCGCCATCAAATTTCGTTTCCATTCCGCGCGCCGATCGACGTTTGGCGAGGCATCGACCAGTCGATCTAACGTGCGGCTTTTGCGGGCCAAAGATTGCATTAGTGCCAGATTGCCCGAGCCCCGTGATCGCTGCGGCCGAGCCACGGCTGAATTGGGGGGCACCAACTGGTCGGAAGACGCGGCGCTCGCCGTTGATTGAATCGTCTGAAAAGACGTCGAGCGATCTTCGACGGCGCGTTGTCCCAACAACAAGCGGCTGGGCACCACCCAATCGCCCACCAGGCAACCGATGGCCGGCAGGAATTGGTGATGCGAAATCGAATAGTCTCCGCTGCCGTGGCTGTGCAGCGCCAC
>JBFILF010000241.1:0-8295 GCA_041599835.1 Pirellulaceae bacterium | reverse complement strand
TGGGCCTGTTCGCAAATGCGCTCACGACGACGTTGTCGCCGCAAGCCCACGACGAGCAAATCGGGCACATGATCAACGCGATAGAAACCGTTTCGTTTGAACCGGATACCTCCTTCGGCGCCGTCATGCACCAGTGGTCCAACCAGGCGCGAGGACGCAGCCTGGTTGTGATTGTCAGCGACCTGTTCGACGATCTGGACGTGGTCACTTCGTCCGTGCTGAATTTGCAGCACCAGGGGCATGAATTGGTGGTTTTGCAAATTTGTGATCGCGACGAACTTGATTTTCCATTCGAGCGGATGACGCGATTTCGCGATGCGGAATCCGGTGCGGCGCTGACGCTGGACGCCCAGGCAATTCGCAAGCGTTATCGCGACGAATTTCAGCGGTTTACCGATTCCATTCGGGCGCAATGCCAGCGCCATTGCATCGACTTTGTGCAAGTCGTCACGGACCAGGATTTGGGTGACGTGCTTTCGCGGTTTCTTGTATTTCGGCATCGTCAGATGATGTTGGGGGTTTAGACGTGCATCGCACACCAGCCGACTTGATGTCCGCGTTCTTGTCCGCCCAGGCATCGTTCCGAGGCGCATGATGAGTTGGGCGTTTGCATCTCCGTGGATGTTGGGCTGGGCGGTCGCCGGGCTGATCCCGGTCGTGTTGTTTTTGCTGCGACGCCGGCAAGTTGAACCGGTCACGTGGGCGGCCATGCAGTTTTTGCGGGTGGCCGTGGCGGCGCGTTCTCGCCTGGTGAACTGGCGCGATTTGATCCTGTTGGTAGTTCGCGTATCGATACCATTGCTCGTGGCGATCTGTGTAGCCACGCCGCTGTGGCGGTCGACGGTGTCGTCGCCGAATCGAGTTGACGTGACACGTCGACATTGGGTTTTGGTTTTTGATGTTTCCGCATCCATGGGTTACAGCCAGCACGGCGAATCTGTGCTGGATTTGGCGCGCGACCGCGGGCTGGAGATGATCGATCAAATTGCCAGCGGTGATCGGGTGACGATATTGTCATCGGGGTTTTCCCAGCCGGTGACACATGTGCGGGAATCGACCAACCGACAAGAGGAACGGCGAGTCATCGGTGCCCTGGCTGTTACATCGGGCATCTTTGCGATTCCCCCAATGCTTTCCATGATCCAAACGGTGTTGGATTCAGCGGAGGCCAACGGGGTGAAACATCACGTGGTGTTTTTATCCGACGTGAGCGGACCTGCCTGGGATTGGGTTCGGGAACAGACTGCCATCGAGCGGTTTCAGCGACTCGCCGAACAGGCAGTCGTCACGGTCGAAACGTGTGGCGTCGACATGCGCCCCAACATCGCCGTCACCCGATTGTCGGCAACGCCTGAACGGTTAACGATCGGCCAGACGATTCGTCTCAATGTTGAGGTGGCCGGATTTGAATTGGGTTCGCCCCGCTCCACCCGGTTGGTGTTGCTGGACGGCAACCGTTCCGTGGCCGAGTCAATGATTGCCGTACCAGCCAACGCCACCACCAATGCCAGTTTTCATTTTCAGCCCGACCGGATTGGCGATCATTCATTGCAGATTTCAGTTGAGTCCGATGCCTTGCCGATTGACGATACGCGATGGCTAACCGTGACGGTTGAGGACTCCATTGAAATGCTGTGTGTCGAAGGTTGGAACGGCGCGGCGGACAGCCTGCGCGCCGCCACCGCCACGACCGCGGGCAGTCCGTTCCCGAACATCGTGACTCAAGTCGTCAGCCAATCCAATTTCAATCCGGACATCCAGTTGATGGAGACCGACGTGGTCGGTCTGATGGACCCGCAACGTTGCAGCGAACTTCAATCAAACGGATTGCACCGTTTCCTGCTGCGGGGCGGGCGTGTTCTGATCAGTGTTGGACCCAACACCGATGTTGGATGGCTCAATTCGTTTATGAGCCTGATTGGTGGCGAGGGTGAAAATGACAGGGTGCAATTCGCGGCTGAACCGCAACAGCGCGACGTCAGTTTTGATCCGCTACAGTACGCGCATCCAGCGATTCGCGCATTCAAAAATTATCCACAGGCCGGATTGTTGGACGTGCCCATCTGGAAATTCTTGCCGGTCCGTGTGCCTGCGGCGTCGCAGCAGCCCGTCATGAATTTCACCAGCGGCGACCCGGCGTTGTTTACACTGCCATGCGGCAACGGACGGGTCATCGTCAGTTGCACGCCGTGGGGGACCGGGCCGGTATTGAACGGAACGGCTGAGCGGTGGAATGCCATCGATGCATGGTGGAGTTTCGTGCCGTTGGTCAATGAGGTCATTGTCTGGGGATTTGGTGATTCAAATCCACGCCGGAACTTGCAGGTCGGTGATGAGTTGGTCTGTGATTTTCGCGAGTCCAATTTGCGGCAGCAATATGTGATCCACCATCCCGACGGAACCACACAGCTCACCGCAGGCGACACAGACGGCGCGAGCACCGCGCAGGTGATCGTTGGCGAAACTCAAATGCCCGGACGTTACCGCGTCCAGCCGAGCGGCAGCGAAGTGGACATCAAAACGTTTTCGGTCAACGTCAGTGCCGGCGAAAGCGACGTGCGGCGGCGCTCGGTTGATTCGATACGGAATTTCCTCAGCGAATTGGATTGGCGGCCCAGCGGCGACGCGGCCGCCGGCACACCCGCCTCGAGGAGGATGTTGTTGTGGGGCTTGACCGCGTTGTTGTTAATGTTGGTCATCGAGGCCGTGTTATCCAGTTGGTTTGCATGGCAATTGAGGGTGTCCCCGGCATGATGATTGTCTACTGGATGCAACTGGCACAAATTTCAAGCGGCGTCGAGCGCGTGTGGTGGCGGTCGGCCAGTGGCATTCCATTCAGCCTGGCGGTGGCGTTGCTGGTAGTCCTGGCGCTGCTGTTGATCGTCTGTTATCGGCGTACAACGCGTGCCACGCCGCGCCGCTGGTGGATGGCCGTGCTGCGCATCGCGGCGATCGGGTTGACCGTGTTGGCGCTGGCCGACGTAACGCAACAGAAGGCCATGGTTGAACTGCCAAGGATCGTGGTAGCCATCGACAGTTCGCAAAGTAGTGGATTTGCCGATCGCTATCCAAATTCCGATTGGCTTTCTCGACGGCAAGCACAGGCGACAGCCCAAGGACTGGACGCGATCACACGCTTAAGCCTGGCCCAGTTACCCTGGCTGGAATCCGACGGCGCGCTGTGGCGGAAACTCAATCGGAAATATCGCGTGGAGCTGTTCGAGATTGGCAGCGACGCGAAACGGATTGAATGTGACGAGAACAATGTGGCCGATAAAGTGCGCAGTGTGACAGCCACGGACGAGCGGAGCGAAATCGGCACCGCGGTCAGCCAGCTGCTTCAATCACAAGTGGCCGGGCGATGCGTCGCTTTCGTGCTGATGACCGACGGCGCTGTGACATCGGGCATCTCATTATCGGCCGCTGCCGCCGAGGCGCGCGAATCGGGCATCCCGCTGTATGTGGTTGGCTTGGGCAGTGAACACCGTCCGCCTGACGTGGAACTCACCGATCTCCGGTCGAGCGATCGCCTGTTGGTGGGCGATTCGCTGGAACTCAGCGTCGATATCGGGTCGTTTGGCCTGGCGGGACAATCCGGGCGGGTCGACGTAGTACTGCTGCCGGCGTCACAACTGTTGGCTTCACAGGAATTTGAAATTGATTCTAACGCTTTTCAACGTCAGCTAAGTTTTGACTTGGCGATGGACATTCCTGGCTCGCTTGAGATCGGGGTGCGATGCGAGCCACTGGCGGGGGAGATCAGCACCCGCAACAACTCATTGAGCAAGCGCGTGGAAGTGGTGCAGCGCGAAATACGCGTGCTCATCGTCAGCCAGACGCCGCACCCGGAATTTCGGTTTCTGCACCAGGCGTTGACGCGAGCCGTCAATCCGCGAGATGGGTCTCGGTCGTTTCTCATCAATGCCCTGGTTTTTGAAGCGTCAGCCGACTATCCGCAAATTGACGAAACGGCGCTGGATCGATTTCCCACCGACCCCAGCGTACTGAATGACTACGACGTAATCATCATCAGCGACGTGCAACTGGCCGGGCCGGGGAAGCGGGGGCTGAGCGATATCGATCTCAGGCGAATTGCCAAATACGTCGAAACAGAGCAGGGCGGTTTGATCATGATCGCCGGGCCGAGATCCTTGCCCACCGACTATGCCGGGACCCCAATCAGCCCGCTGTTTCCGTTTGATCTGTCGCTGGATGGCCGATTGCTTTCGAATGCTTCTTACGTCGCCGAATTGTCTCCGACATCGCTGGGCAATCGGCTGGGGCCGACCGCAGCCATAGCCGATTACGTGGAAAACACCACAGACCGCGCGCGATTGCCGATTCGCTGGGCATTCCGTTCGGACGTACTGAAACCCACGGCGCTGGTGATGTGTGAACTCAAAAACGCCGCCGCCACGCTGCCTGCTATCTCGCTGCAGCCCGTTGAGTCCGGCCTCGTGGTTTTTCATTGGACCGATGAACTTTACCGAATCAGGTATCGCAATTCAGGCAAATGGTACAGCCGATACTGGTCAGAACTGGTCAGGTTTCTGGCGCAGTCGCGCATCCAGCGGCATGGCCGCACGGGGCGCTTGACGACATCTCGCGGTCAATATCGGGAAGGCGATGTGGTTGAATTTCGCGCAGAGATTTTCGATCAACAAATGGTGGCGGCCAGTGAGCGGCAGCTCGGTGTGATCATTGAAAATGAACAAGGGGTGATCAACCGCCTGGAATTGGCGCGCAGTGGCGAGACCCTGATTGACCGCGCTCCATTTGTCGGGCAGTTGGCCAATCTCAAGTCGGGCCGTTACATCGCGTCGTTGGACCTGGGCCCGGTCGGACAACCCGTTGAAACGCAGTTCGCGATCGAGCCACGGCGCCAGGAAATGATCGATTTGCAGTTACAAGCTGAAACGTTGCAAGCGGCCGCCGAGACGTCGGGCGGCCGCTATTTTCAAGTTCAAGAAATGGACCAGCTGTGGGACCAGTTGCCCCAACCCGGTTGGACTACCATCCAACAGCTGCCGTCAGAGCCGGTTTGGACCAGCCCCGCCGTTCGGCACGCGTTTGCGTTTCTGCTCATTGCGCTGTTGGCCGGAGAATGGTTGATTCGATTCCGCGCGAAATTGCCCTAGCCGTTAAAATTCACCGTATATGAATCATTCTCTGATCGCAAGAATCGAACAACTCCGCCGGCAGGTTACGCGGCTGGTCTGGTTGAGTTCGTTTTGCGCGGCAGTTTCCCTTTTGCTCGTGATCTGGGTGGTACTGGGATTAGCGGATTGGCTTTTACAACGAGACGAGTGGATTTGGCGAATCTCGTTTTCGGCGTTGTTCTATTGCTCCTTGATCTATGTCGTTTGGCGTTGGCTCCGCCCGGCGATGAGTTATCGACCTTCGCACGCCCAGCTGGCGCGAAAAATCGAATCATCCATCCCCAGCCTGGAAAACCGGGTATCGACGTCCGTGGATTTGATTCAACGACAGCCACCGTCAGAGGGTGGCCAGGTGTCCTCGCTGGCCCGCGGCTTGATTGAATCGGTGACCGTTGAGTTTTCCCGCGTCACCGCGAGCCGATTTATTCGGCTGAGCAGCGTTTGGACTTGGGTGGGTATTTGCGCGCTGATGGTCGTGTTAACCGGGCTGTTGTTCGTCGCGGCGCCCGGCCTGGTCAAGCTCGGTTTGGCGCGCGGCATCGCACCGTGGCATGCGGCAGCTTGGCCCAAAACGAATTTAATCGAATTTGAGCCGCTGCCGGCCGCGGTCGCCCGTGGAGAATCGTTTACCGTGTTCGCAGGGGACGCCAATCAAAAACTGGATTCCGGGATCATTCTCGATTTGGAAACGCCCGATAATCGCCGTGTTCGATCGTTCGCGATGCGCCCGGTGGCGGGAGCCCCATGGAAATACCGATTGCGACTGGAAAACATCCAACGCAGTTTTCGGCTTCGCGCGTCCGGTGGTGACCACCAAACGTTGTGGCACGATGTGCAACTGATCGAAGCCCCCAAGATCAAGGCGATATCGATCCAAATCATTCCGCCCGCCGTAACGGGCTTGCCGTCGACCGAGTCACTGGGGCCGATTGTGGCGTGGCCCGGATCGCAAATTGCCATCGCCGGGCATTCCGACAAATCGCTAAATCGAGCCACCGTGTTTTATGATCGCAATGGGCAAGTCAGCCAGTTTGCTGCCACGCTGGCTGACGACAAAGTTTCATTTCGGTTGCCGGCCGAAGCCGGCGGATTCGTGTGCGATCATTCCGGCTGGTTTTGGATAACCCTGTCCGATCGGCAGCAGGAGTTTTTGCAGACGCCGACGCGATGGCCGGTAAAAGTGGTCGACGATCTGCCACCACGAATTTTGGTGGCCGGCCCTGAATCCGCTGCCAGAGTGGGTTTCGAACATGTGTTGGGAACCCGCAGCGTCATCGAGTTTTCCGTCGAAGTCGTCGATGAATTGGACATTCGTGTCGCCATCGCCGAAATCACGGGTCCAGCACCAAACCGTTTTAACATTGGGTTGGAGCCTCGAACCGACCCGAGCCAGGTCGAAACACCTTTCGAACTAAGTCGGGCCGGGAAGCTGCGTTTGGACTTGCGTCAATTCAATTTAACCGCCGGTGACCTGATCACTGTGGTGGTTCGAGCCACCGATGCGGCCGGCCAAGTGGGCCAATCGAATCCGCACCAATTGCAAATAGTCTCGGAAGCGACGTTGCTTAATCTGCTTTACCAGATTCAGCAGCGGCTGCAGCAATCGTTGGCCTCCACCATGGAAACGCAACAGCGGGCGATCGACATGGCGTCGCTGTTGCAGAATTCACGAAACGTACCGGATCGGACGAAATGGAACATGGAGATCCGCCGATTGGTAAAACTTCAGCAAAACGTTTTGTCGCAAATTGAAGCGCAGCCGGATGGCCTCGTCGAACAAATCCAACAGCTCAACCGTTTTGCCGAAACGCATTCGCTCCGTTGGCCAGGACAGGTTGCGGCGCGGTCCAGCCAGAATCGGTTGACCGCGGCGCGCGACGATGTTGCTCCGGCCGTAAAACAGCAGCTGACTCAGCTGAAATCAGCAACACCCCATCAACCGTCGATATCGATTTCCGACAAGCTGGTGGCGTTGCGAATCGAACAGTCGCGATTGATGCAAGCATTATCGCAGTCTCTGGAGTCGCTGAAATGGAACAGCGACATGCACCGTGTGGCGGCCAGCTTTCGTGCTCTTCACCAACGCCAGCTGGAACTGGCCGACGATGGACATGCGCTCGGCCGGCGTCAACTATTGGAACCGTCGATCATTGAACAAGACTTAGCTCAGTTGACGTCAGCTCAGAAATCGCTGCGGCACGATGCGGAGCAAAATATCCAGGAAATCTTCAGCTTTGACATTCAGCAGTCGCCGCGCGAAACGGGTAATCGGGTGGCCGATGCCCGTCATCTCATCAACCAGTCCGCGATATTGGCCACTCTGGCGACAGCCGATCGATTGCTGGACCAGCGGCAGCTCGGTCCGGCCAACCAAACACAACATGAAATCGCCCGTTTGCTTTGGCGCCTGGCGGAATCGCTCGATCCCACAGGCGAACGTGAGGCGGATCCATCTCAACGATCCAGGTTGATCCGCCAATCATTCCAGGATATCGAGCGGCGGCTCGTTGAATTAACACGAATCATTGACCAAATCCGCCAACAAGGCAGCGACTGGTCCCTGTCGCAACGGGCGGCGCGGCGGCAACAGGGGGATCAATTGAAAGCCGATTTGCTGCGAGCAATCCATGGTTTGAGGAAACAAATCGATGAATCTGAATACCCGGCAACGGTGAAACTGCTGGAGCGGGCCGCCACAGCTGTCGAGCAATCACCGGCATCATTGCGTCCCGCCGATTTGAACGACGAACTGAAACAGTTGGAGCGAGCGCTCGAATTGTTGGCGCTGGCGCGACAGGAATTGATCTCTCCAAATCGGCAGCAGGACCGACGTGTCAATTTGGGCGAATTGCGGATGCAGCTGGATCGGATCATCGACGAACAAGATCGCGTGTTGGCTTGGACCATTCAGCAGCATGGAAAACAAATGCCCGAACCATCGGAAGCCGATGCGACAATTGGTCAACAGATTGCCTTGACCCGGCAATTCGGCGAAATCAAGCCGGGTTTGCCTCCTAGTCGATTGACGTCGTGGTGTATCGAGCGGATTGAGGCGGGATTCGGTGAGTCGCTTGCCGGATTGCAGCAAAATCAATTCGGTCCGGCAACCCAGCATGCCCAACAAAGCGCATTGGCG
>JBFILF010000240.1:0-8326 GCA_041599835.1 Pirellulaceae bacterium | reverse complement strand
TCCACGAGCGATGTTCGATGACGATCTCGTCGGAAACAGGACGATCGGCGGGTGCCGCATCCAGATCAATCGACCAATTTCGCCGTTGCCGGATTTGTTGCGTCCACTGCAAGCCAAATTGAGCCAGCTGTTCCGACGAATAGGCTATGGTGCGATCCGGCAAAAAATTCACCGTTAACACCCCCAGGACCACCGTCGCCGCAATGGCGGCGGCCCACCGCGTGGCCGGACGCCGCCAGACAGATCGTTTGGCAACCGGCCGCTCAACCATTGCGGCGTCGGACACAATTCGCTGCAAGTCGTTCGGATCGGGCGCGTCAACTTGACGAAACGCCATACCAATTCGCTGGTCCAATGCGCAAAGTTTGTCGAACGCCCGTCGGTGCGCTTCATCGTCGGCAAGCCATCGCGCGAGCGGTGCGAATTCGGGAGCCGCCAGATCGTCGATGCCCGGCTGAAAACACTCGGCCAATTCCTGAATAGATTGGGGAATCCGCAGATCGCCGAACGATGCATCTCGGCTGGAATGCTCATTCATGGCAATCTCCCCCGGCCAACAACAGGATGCCCCGCAATCTCGCCTTGGCCCGCGCCAGACGGCTCATGACCGTTCCAATTTTGACGCCAAGCGTGTTGGCAATTTCTCGATACGAGAGCTGCTGGTAGTAGAACATGGCCAGAATCAACCGGTGATCATCGGGCAGTTGGTTGATAGCCAGCTGCAACGCTTCGCCATCGACGCGCGTGTGCTCGACTTCGCAGGTGGCCAGTTGAGACACGTCAACTTGCAGGCTGGTCTCCGACAGAGGCCGCCGCCGTCGGCGACTTTTCAAAAAGCAGTTTTTGAGCGTGACCATCAACCAACTTTTGATTTTCGTTCGATCGCGGATTTGCCGGGCATTTTCAACGGCATTCAAAAATGTCTGTTGCACCATGTCTTCCGCGTCCGCCCGATTGCCCGTCAATCGGTACGCAAATCCAAACAATGCGGCATGGTAATCGAAAATCATTTGCTGAATTTGCTCGGCCGAATCATCGTGTCGTTGCCCCGAATCCGTCGTGTCAGCTTCAAACTCGTGCGCGTTGTTTTCCCTGCGGTCGTGTTCCCTGCGGTCGTGGGCGGACGGAGAGCCCGCGCCGCCAGGTGTCTCAGCCGACGTATTGGGTTGCAACACGATTTCGGTCGACCGCTGGGGAATGGAATTTCCTTTGGGTTGCTTGCCAGGCATCAATGATCCAATCGGGTTGATCCCAAATACGGGTTATTTATTCCCGCCCATATCCATCGCGAGTTCAATCCGCGGGCGGTGCGAAATCGCCGAGATTTCCGATAAATTCGCTATAAATGTTTTTCCTATCGGGGCGCTGCCCGACTGTCCCCAATGGGGCCGACCCCCAAAATTTCCCATTTCGGATCGGCTAATCAGCTTGGGTAAGCCGCCAATGCTTGGCCACCCGGCAGCCGAATGCCGATGTCTAGAATGCGGTCCCTGTTTCGGGTAAAGTCAAGGAAGCGGGGTAACCAAAATGACAAAAGGGAAGTTGACCACACCGCTTAAAGGAAAATTGGGTTTTGCCATGAAAAATTTGCTCGTTTGGCTGGTAATTGGAGTTCTGTTTTCAATTAACCTGGGATGTTCCGGAGGAACAACTGAGGCGCAACCTGATCCCATCGAAGAGCTCAATTTGGAAGAACCGCCGGTCGGCGACGACCAATAAACCGCGTTACGCTGCCAATCGCAAGCTGCCGACGTCTCGCTCGGGCGGGCATCGATTAATAGGCAGAAATCACGTAATAGGCAGAATCACGCTGACCTCAGCACACGGCAATGAGTAATGCCGGCGGTTTAGCCAGCAAGGGGCTGATCGACACTCAGCCGCCACGTGGCGCGGCGCATTCATCCACACGATTGTTATCGGCACACGTAAATGGCACATCTGGTAGTGATTCAAGGAAATGACCGTGGCAAACAGTTTGAACTGGACGGGGAAACTGCATCGATCGGTCGCGACCCAAAAAGCGCCGTGTGCTTGAAGGACCAGGAGATTTCACGCCATCACGCGGTGATCAAATCGATTGAAGGCGGCCGGCACATGATCTTCGATCAGCAAAGCTCAAATGGCACGTTTATCAACGATCGGCGGCTGAATAAACACGTGCTTGATTCCCGCGACCTCGTGCGGGTGGGGCAAACCATTTTGGTGTACGAAACCGATTCGCATGATTCGGACATTGATCCGCGTGATAAGGTGCGAATCAAAAGTGAAGCCGACGATTCCGCTTCGAAAATCGTGGAAACAATCAGTGCCAAGGTAACGCTTCCCTCACTGGAAGAAGACAGCCAGATCACCGATTCGTTCCTCGAGCATCTCGAAGAAAACATACACGTCATTTATCACACGGCCGTCGCCACGAGCCGATTTACCGATATTGACGAGTTGCATCAGAAGGTGCTGCAGCTGATTTTCGATTGGGTTAAAGCCGACCGCGGCTGCATCTTGTTGCTGGATGAAGAGTCGGGTGAAGTTACCGCCGGTGCCTTTCGACAACGCGATCCCAGCCTGATGGATCCGATTGACGTCAGCCGCTCAATCGTCGATTACGTGCGTCAGCGAAACGAAGGCGTATTAACCTCGGATATCCATTCCGACGAACGATGGACGGTCAGCTCCGGATCGCCCAAAGAGGGCGTGTACGAAGCTATGTGCGTCCCCATGCAGGGCCGCATGGGCATTGTCGGATTCGTGTACGTCGACAATTTCATTCCGCGCAGCCAATCGAAAAAGAAAAAACAGGCTTTCGAACAACGGTTTTCCCGCCAACAACTTAAAATGCTGCTGGCCGTTGCTCACCAGGCGGCCCTGGCAACCGAAAATGCGACGTACTACCGGGCGATGACCCAAAACGCACAGTTGGCCGCTGTCGGCGAAACCTTCACCCAGATTGCCCACCACATGCGCAACCTCTTGCAGGGGCTCGATGGCGCCAAAAACCGGGTCAATATGGGCATTGACCACGACGAAATGAAGTTGATCAAAGAAGGCTGGGCCGAAATCGAGCCGATCACGACGCGAATTTACAACCTTTCACTGAACTTGCTGTCATTCAGCAAACCGCGTGAACCGATCCTCTCTGTCGACAGCCTGAATGACTCGATTGTCGATGTCGTCAATCAGGTAGAAAAACGGGCCGAAGCAGACGGCATCCTGATTGACTGGGAGCCTAATCTCGAAATCAAACCCTTTGCATTCGATGCCGAAGCGATTTATCGAGCGGTGTTGAATGTTGTGCAAAACGCCATCGATGCCTGTTCACGCGGGTGCGTGGTGAAAATTCGTGTCACGCAAGTAAACAATATGTCCCAAATCAGCGTGATTGATGACGGCGAAGGAATCGATCCGCAAAAAATCAAACATATCTTCAAACCATTTGCCAGCACGAAGGGGCAAATGGGAACGGGTGTCGGATTACCCGTGGCCCTCAAGACGTTGCGCGAACACGGAGGTGACATCGAAGTTGCCAGTACCATGGGACACGGGACTCGATTCACTCTTCATTTGCCGATGCGACGAATCAAATCCAAAGCCTCGCACAAACCGGCCGACACCTCCATGCACAACGCACACGATGTGCACGAATAGACCGTCGAATCATTCTGATTGGCAGGTCGCACCAGATACGCCGCCATCGACACGCCCCGGACGCGATGAATAGGCCCCCTCCCGATTCGGGCCGAAGACCGGCCTAACGGCTTTCCGCCTGCTCCGGAAACAAGACGCGCATCCCGCCGATAAGCATTTTATTCGTTAGTGAACCCCTGACGGTGGGGACATGACTGATCAATTCCGTAATTGCAGCAATCGATTCGCGCAAAACTTTTTAGATCGTGCAGATCAAAACGAATGTATGGATTAAAGACGTCATGAATCGGCCAGGCGGTGGCGATAATTGAGATACAGATTCACACCGGTGCACGGTTTGAGTTATCGAGATGCTAGCTTGGCTTCGATTGTCTTGTCGCTCCGAAACCAAGTGCTTTGCAATTGCTGTCGGTGGTCAAGCTCACTAGACTACCGCGGCTGACCAAAATTGTCGGTGATTTCCGATGAATCGATAACCAGACGTATCTCGTACCGGCCTGAGAAACCTGGTTTCGACCTATTGCTTACGACCTCGTGAATCGAAGTTGCGAAGTCGCGTAAATTGTCAGCACAAAATTCACGGAGGATCGGATGCCAACTTCAAGTATTAAATGTTCATTCCACATGTTGGCCGGTGTCGCATTGATGGCGATCTTTGCCGTCCCGGGCGTCGCTCAGGACTCGGAAAAGCCGACGAAGGAACCGGTTTATCGCGTCGGCCGCAGCAATAACTCCGAGACGATTCTGGCATCGAGCAATTCGTCGCTGGAACCACTGGATCGCGCGCTCGACTTGGCCCGGCAGGGTTTGGATCTGATCCGTACGGATATTCGCGACTATACCGCCATCATGGTCAAACGCGAGCGCATCAACGGTGTGATCAAAGACGCGGAATTCATGCAAGTCAAAATTCGCAATCGGCGAGAAGACGAGGGCATCCCGTTCAGCATTTATATGAAGTTTCTTAAGCCGACCAGCGTTAAGGGCCGCGAAGTCATTTGGATTGAAAACCATAACGACAACAAATTGATCGCCCACGAAGCTGGATTGATGGGCAGCATCACGGCCAATCTCGACCCCAACGGATTTCTCGCCATGCGCGGCAACCGCTACCCGATCTACGAAGCTGGCATCGAAAACCTGGTGGCCAAGCTGCTGGAAAAAGGCGAACGAGACCGAAAACTGGGTGGCGCCGAAGTCAAATTTTTTGAGGACACAAAAATCAACGGGCGCAAATGTACGTTAATTCAAGTCAAGCACGATGAGCAAAAGCCGCCGTTGGAGTTTCATATCTGCCGCGTGTTCATTGATGACGAATTGCGAGTGCCAATTCGGTACGCCGGCTATGGCTGGCCCAAAACCGAAGGCGCTAAACCGACGCTCGAAGAG
The DNA here is from genome assembly GCA_041599835.1 of Pirellulaceae bacterium. Taxonomy (GTDB): domain Bacteria; phylum Planctomycetota; class Planctomycetia; order Pirellulales; family Pirellulaceae; genus CAJQPP01. The sequence continues at coordinate 3,295 of JBFILF010000240.1, read as the reverse complement.
GAATACACCTATCTCAACATCAAGCTGAACGTCGGACTGACCGACAAAGACTTCGACCCCAAGAATCCCGAGTACAACTACCGGTAGTCCACAAACATAAAACACCAATAAACCGCCGGGAATCACCGGCGGTTTTTTTGTGCGCTCACCACTTTTCGCCCGCTCAAACGTATTGCGAGATCCACCAAACGACGAAAAAGATGATGCCGAGGAATCCGACTAACCAAATCCCGGCTCGCAGTGCGTGAATAAAGATTTCTTTCAAGTATTCATGGCGCGTGGCACCGTATACCAGGCTAATCACCAAAATCAAAGGCACTGAGTACCAAATCTGCGCATCCCAAATTGAACTGATGATCAACATGCATGCGTTTCCTAAGACGACTGTTCCTGCTTTTTCTTCGGTTTCGCAATCGCCGGGCCGGCAAATGCGTCATAGACGGCCAGGATATTCAATATCCCCGCCACCACAGTAAACAACGTCCCCAAGTCAAACATGTGGCGCATCTCAGAGTGCCACATGCCTAAGACATCATTATCTTCAAGGTAGACAGGCCCCTTCGGCGGAGCCATCAGACCATCTTTGATCGGTTTGCCATTGAAGTTGTCGACTTGATCGCGGGGTATGATCTCGAATTCCCGCAACTCGCCGTTGACCGTATATCCCGCCGGGTAACGCTCGGCCAACACAAAAAATGGATCTCCGTCGTTTTTTACCTTGAACGACTGCACCATGGCCAAAAAACTTGGCGATCCAACACCGGCCTGGCAGACATACTGCCAGCGAAAATCGTTGTCGCGAAAGGAGGCATATACGACCCGGCCCCGTCCAATGCCCAGGCCGTAAAAGAAAGTCCCCAAGATACACACCATGAACAGGAAGCCTTTGGTAAAACGGCGTTGGTAAAAGTGGCCCGCACCAGGCCAGACCCAAGCGAGCAACGCCGCGATCTTGGGGTCGCGCAAATCGACGACCACCGCATCTTCTTCAGGCCCCGAGCGATAAACTATCGACATGGAATGTCCGAGATCTAATTTCCCCAGCGTGCCAATTCAAACCCGCTTCAAACCAGCTATTCGCCATCATTAAGATGATTATTGCCGATTCATTCTACTGATTGCGGAAATTCTCACCAGACGATTTGAGGCGGACGACGCAGGTGACAGACCGATTTTACGTACCCTTTAGCTCAGAGTGGCTGAATAACCCATCGGCGGATCCGCGTCAGGTCACGATCGAAGGTCCCGAGGTCGCTCACATTCGCTCGGTAATGCGGTGCCGGCCCGGCGACGAGATCCAGTTGTTTAACGGCCGTGGATTGGAAGCTCAGGCAATTATCTCCCAGATCGACAACAAGTCGGTAATTGCTCATGTCCGGCAAGTCGACCAGGTCGACCGGGAACTGCGGATTCCGATCCACGTGTCAGCGGCATTGCCCAAAGGCGATCGGCAAAAATTCCTTATCGAAAAACTAACCGAATTGGGTGTCGCCAGTTTCTTGCCGCTTACCACCAGTCGATCGATTGTCCGGCCCAAACCGGTTGTGGTAAAAAAATTCCAACGATGGGTGGTTGAAGCCAGCAAACAATGCCTTCGCAATCAATTGATGACCATTCATGAGCCGATCGGATTGGAGTCTTTGTTGTCGTTGCCGAAACCCGAATCGAAAAAATGGCTGTTTCATCCCAAAGGGCACTCATTCGAAGTGAACGCCTCTGGCCTCGGTTCGGCCGGCGTGTGGCTGGCGGTCGGGCCGGAAGGCGGTTTTACGGCTGACGAAATCGAGATGGCCCGCGACAACAAATGGCAAGTCATCCGAATGGGCTCTCGAATCCTCCGCGTAGAAACCGCCGCGATCTTTGCCGCAAGCTGGGTGATAGCGCACGGCGAAACGGATTGAGACAGCCCGACTAGAACGGGGTTTGGCGGGCGGTACGATCTATCGGCTATCTTTATCAGATTTTTTATCGGCTTCGCTGTCGTCGCCGCCCGATGGAGCGTCTTCTGCCGCATCGGGTATGATCGTGCCAAAAAGATGCCCACCCACATCATCGTGCGTCCAGGTGCCCGCGTACTTGTTGTTGTAAATGACCACGCGAGAACTAAACGTCCCCAGTCCGGGAATGGCAAAGTCGGTTAGCGTGATGACCGGAGTATCGCCCGCCCATTGGACTTCCAGCGGTAGTGGCACCGTTAAATCCTTGCCGCCGTATTTTATGCGAGCCGTGAACAACCACATTTCCCCTTCGTCCAGCTTGCGGACGCTTTTAATGTGGTATTCTTCCGACGGCAACTTGTCCATGTCCCGGCCAACAATAGTAAAGTTGCCTTGAAGTTTGGCGCCGGACAGCGTTTGAGTAAATTTTTCGTATAAGGCAGCTTTGTCGTCGACCGTGGCGGCCTTTCGATCAGCCGAAGCCTCCGCCGTGGTTTGGCCGTACGCCGCGACCGCCCAAAACGCCTCAGCGGCGAACACGAAACCAACCAAAACCGCTGCCAAACAAACAATTGACGTTCTCATGGCCGCCACCTCCCTGGAATCAGAATTATCAGATTTCCTATTTTACGATCAGCCGGCACAACTTCCAATCTGAGATCCAAAACGAGCCCACGGCGGCGATTTCTAGCGGTGCGTTTTATGGCTGACCGTGCCTCTCGTGTGGTAACCGTGCCTTTGCTGCAGTGATGTTGAATTAACTTCGCCAGAATTCTAAGCTACAGCCCCACACGCCAGTGCCCGACATTCGTTTCTCCACGGGAGTTTCGACAATTGTTTGTCTCAGCTTCGACTCGTTGTTTTAGCCATCTGACGTTTCCCGAAGCTCTGGGAAGAATTGTCGATTTGGAATTTTCCTCGATCGAAATTGACATCTCGGAGTCCGGGAATCACTTGCGGCCGTCCCAGGTTCACGAAGATCTGGCTGCTGCAGTTGAGTTTTGCCGGTCCACGCAGCGTCTCGACGTGTCCTCTTATTTTGTGGACATTCAGGCCGAGGGCGGGGAATACTACGACCAGTTTGAATCCGTGTGCAAGCTGGCGAAAAGCACCAAGGTGGTCACCCTGTCGGTGCCGTCCAGCCCTCTGGGCACGCCATTTAACGAAGAAGTCGAACGATTTAAACAACTGGTCCGACTGGCCGATGCCCAGGGCGTTCGGGTGGGAATGGTCAGCAAAACCGGACATCTGTCAGAGGACCCCGACACCGTTAGCGTGATTTGCGACCACGTTAAGGGATTGGCGCTGACGCTGGATCCCAGCCACTATATTTACCAGCGGCCCAATCCGCCCGACGT
>JBFILF010000239.1:0-8331 GCA_041599835.1 Pirellulaceae bacterium | reverse complement strand
TCGAACTCAACGCGTCCATCGACTGGGCGCGGGAAATTCGCGGCACACAGTCCATGGACAAAGCCGAAACGCCGCGATCGCGCAATTGTTCCAACAGCTGTTGGTTGCGGGCCGGCCACAAGAATCCCATCAGCACGGTCCCCGGTTTCATGCGGCTGATTTGTTCAGGACTGGGCGGATTGATCAACAGGATAATATCGGCCGCTGACCACAACTGCTGCGGCGAATCATTGATCCGCGCGCCCGCCTGTTCGTACAGTGAATCGGGAAAGTGGGCCGCCCGACCAGCACCGCTTTCGATCTCAATTTCGTAACCGAGTTCGATTAATTTTTTGACGGATTGCGGGGTGGCAGCGACGCGACATTCACCCGCGGTGGTCTCGCGAAAGATGGCGACGAGCATATTTGGATCGGGTCAGTTCCTCAGAGGGCAGCGTTTGTCTCAAACGCGTGGAATTAGTGATGGTACGCAACCATTGCCGCATCCACAACCCGTTTTGACGGACGCAACGCGCCCGACAGGCAATTAACGGATCGACTGGATCATTGCATCGATATTCTGTTCCGTGTACTCGTCCTGCCGCAATCGCAGGTACAAAAAAACCGGGTGCCGCCGGCCAGGTACGACACCGATCAATTCCCAATATCGGTTCCCGGACGTCTTGCCCTGCGTCTGGTTGAACGTCAGTTCGGTTGACTCGCCCCGGATCGTGAACTGCCGGATTCCGGCTTCAATGGTCCGTGTCTCTTCGAACTGCTTCCCCCCTACGTCGGCCTGGATTTGATCCTGCATTTGCTCTTTTAGCAGGTCTCCGTTCATAAATCGCGAATCGCCCCACATGGCCAGTCCGCGCGGCGGATCCCCAAAGAACACGAACCGTGCGATCCACACGTCCATCCCGGCCAGCGGCGGGAGCGTTGCTGGCGGATCCCAATCGAGGATCTGGCTGCCCAGCTGGCGTACCTGGTCAGGCTGCCGCGTCAGCGACTGTCTCACAAACAAAGAGCCAGCAACGCAAATCAGGGCCAAAGACAGCACCCCCAATGCACTGACGGCCAGCGTCACCTTGGCGCATCCCGACAGGCGCTTGTCCGGGGAGGGTTTTTGGTAGGGAACCTGGAAAGTCGAATAGGCGTCGGACATCATCAATCAGGCCGGTCAAAACTTATGCGCGAATGAATACTCCCAACTCAGTCGATCTGGTAAATTAAATCCAGCGTACTCTTATAGCGGATTGGATCGTACAACTTTCCGACGTCATTGAGATCCCCCGGGGCCCATTCATGAAAACGGTAACAATAACCACAGGAATCGTCCTGGTGGCCATCGGTGCCGTTGGTTACCTGCTGCCTTCGGATGCCAGTTCCGTATCCGCGCCACCCGCCGCGGAGTCTGCGACCCAATTGGAAACTGGGGAATCGGCAGGGCCGGCGACCAAACGAAGTCTTACCGCGTTGATACCCGCGGCCGTGGGCGCGTTGTTATTGATCTGCGGTCTGGTGGCGGCTGCCAAGCCAACGGCCGCCAAGCACGCGATGCACGTTGCCGTACTGTTCGGATTGCTGGGGGCGATTGCCGCGACGGGTCGCGGAGTCCCGTCATTGATCAAGCTCGCTTCGGGAGATCCCGAGGCGAATTCGCGAGCCGTGTTGTTTTTGGTGTTGATGGCCATCGCCTGCTGGACCTTTGTCGTGTTGGCGATTCGTTCGTTCATCCAAGCGCGGCGGCAACGTGGCGCTGAAGCCGGTGGCCCATCAGAGAATCGCTGAATTGTCGGCATTTCGACTAAATGCGGATTTGCCGTACGGACGAATTCAGTAAGATATAGTCAGAGAGTGATTCGCAACTGGAGCGACCGCACCTGGCGCGACATGGATTTGAGATCGGCGGCCTTCGCAACGCGAACATTTGGTTGAAATCGGATAATTGCGCTTGTCGGAACGAGGAATCCCAGCACACCCCGTCCTCTATCAAATTGTCAATCCGGTTCACGTGCCCTTCTCGTTCAGAATCCCTCTCGCCAATCGAATTGCGTCACATGTTAAACGAACGGCTGATCAAAGTTGCCCCACGATTGGCCGATAATCGATGAACGTCTTTAGCCACGATTACCTGGAACAGCTTTATCAACAATTCCAGCAGGATCCAGCCAGTCTGCCGGATGAGTGGCGGGCTTATTTTGCGTCGCTTGGCGCCGCACCCACTGACGGCCGCCTGATAGCCGATAGCCAACAGCGCCAGAGAGCTGTGGCCCAACTGCAGGACCGCGTCGACCAGTTGGTGCGGGGATTTCGCGTTCGCGGGCATCTCGAAGCAAAAATCGATCCGCTGGGCATTCCTCGGCCGACGAACCGCGAGCTGAACCCGGAATCGTATGCGCTGTTGCCGAGCGATATGGATCGGAAGTTTTCGGCGCGAACGATCAACGGCGAAAATTTTCGGCCGTTACGCGAGATCGTCGAACAGTTGAGGACGACCTATTGCCGCTCGATCGGTGCCCAGTTCATGCACATCGACGACCATGCCGTCCGCAGCTGGCTGCAAAAGCAGATGGAGGGCACCCAGAACCGCATTCAACTCAGCCGTAAAACGCAGCTGCGGATACTCACGCGATTGACCGACGCGGTGATCCTCGAACAGTTCATGAGGAAAAAGTTCGTCGGTGCCAAAACATTTTCACTGGAAGGCGCTGAGACATTGATCCCGCTGTTGGACCTGGCGCTGGAAAAAGCCGGCCAGCATCAGATCGTCGAAGTCGTGTTGGGCATGGCCCACCGAGGACGGTTAAACGTGTTGGCAAATATCATGGGTAAACGGGCCGAGAATATTTTTTGGTCTTTCGATGATCCGACGCCAGAGGAACATCGCGGTGGCGGCGACGTGCTGTATCACATGGGTTACAGCACCGATTTCAAAACTAGCGAAGGCCGATCGATTCATATTTCCCTGTGTTTTAATCCCAGTCACTTGGAGTTCGTCAATCCGGTTGCCTTGGGACGCTGCCGGGCCAAGCAGGATCGGATTAACGACCGCGCCCACGAAAAAGTGATGACCATTTTGATTCATGGCGACGCCGCATTTGCCGGGGAAGGCGTTGTCCAGGAAACGCTCAACCTCAGTCAATTGGCGGGCTACAAAGTAGGCGGCACGCTGCACGTGATCGTCAACAACCAAGTCGGCTTTACGACAACGGCCGAAGAAGGCCGTTCGACCACGTATGCCTCGGACGTGGCCAAGATGCTGCAAATCCCCATCTTTCACGTCAATGGCGAAGATCCAGAAGCGGTCGCGCAAGTCGTCGACTTGTCGATGGAGTTCCGCCGAAAATTTCAACGTGACGTCGTGATCGACATGTATTGCTACCGGCGACTAGGTCACAACGAAAGCGACGAGCCCCGATTCACGCAACCAATCATGTACAAGGCGATCGACGCCCGCCCCACGATCCGCGACAGCTACCTGGATCGGCTGACCCAATTGGGAGAAGTCACCCGCGATGAGGCCGACGAGGTGGCCGACTGGAGACAACAACAGCTGCAGCAGGAATTTGATGCGGCCAAAGACGCCAAGACCTACAAGTCCGATTTGCAGTCGCTGGGGGGATATTGGAAAGGCTATTACGGCGGCCCCGAGCGCGACGATGACGACATCGAAACCGGTGTCGCCATGGGACAGCTGTCGTTTACGCTCGCCAAGCTCACGGAGCTGCCGCAACCGTTCAAGGCCAATCGCAAGCTCAACCGGTTGTTCGATCAGCGACGCGAAATGGCCGAAGGTCGGCGGCCAGTGGACTGGGCCAGCGCCGAATTGGCGGCGTTCGGCACGCTCTCCCTGGAGGGGCACCCGGTCCGCTTGACGGGTCAGGATTGCGAGCGCGGCACGTTCAGTCAGCGGCACGCCGTGCTGCACGATAACGAAAGCGGCCAAAAATATTCACCGATCAAACACCTGGCTGACGACCAGGCGCCGGTCGACATCTACAACAGCCCGTTATCCGAAATGGGCGTGCTGGGTTTCGAATACGGTTACAGTCTCGACCGGCCCGAGTCGCTGGTGATGTGGGAAGCGCAGTTCGGTGATTTTTACAATGTGGCGCAGGTGATCGTTGACCAATTCATCACCAGTGCCGAAGACAAATGGCGGAGACTCAGCGGATTGGTGATGCTGTTGCCGCACGGATTCGAGGGCGCCGGTCCCGAGCATTGTAGCGCGCGGATGGAGCGTTTCCTGACGCTGGCCGCCGAGCACAATATTCAAATTGTCTGCCCGACGAGTGCCGCCCAATACTTTCATGTGCTGCGTCGACAAGTAAAACGGCCTTGGCGAAAACCTTTGGTGGTGCTGACGCCCAAAAGCTTGCTCCGCGAACCGCTGGTGGCGTCCTCGATGGAGCAGTTAACCGAAGGCCGATTTTTACGCGTGCTGCCCGACCCATTGGCCGACGACATGACAAAACCCCACAAAATTTTGTTGGCCACCGGCAAGGTCGCCGTCGATTTGATCAAACAACGCGGAGAAACAACCAACAGCGAAGCGGCCATCGTGCGGCTGGAACAGTTGTATCCGCTGCCACACGCACAATTGGCATCGGTGCTGGAAACGTATCCCAAAGGCACGCCGGTGATCTGGGTCCATGAGGAGCCGCAGAACATGGGCGCTTGGAACTTCATTAAGGTGAACTTTGGCAATTCGTTCTACGATCACTGGCCGCTGGCCGGCAAAGTGACGCGGCCTGAATCCGCCAGCCCGTCGACCGGTTCCAAAAAGACTCATCAAATCGAACAGGAGGAGCTGCTGGCCAAGGCCCTGCGCTCCTCGCAAATCCAGGTTCGAGTTTGACCGGTCGCGCCAATTGCACCGACACCCGAACGGGACACCGTTTCGCGTTATTCTGATCAGTCGCGAAATCGTCAAACGTCCCACGCGTGCTGTGGCGAATACGAACAAAACATGTCCGTTGACCGTTAGCTTGCCGATAAAAGCCATGTCTGCATGGCCACCGGATCGCGCAGCGCCGCAAAACGGTAAAATGAATCTTACAACCTCGAAATGGGTGATATGGTCGGCATACCCCACTGCGACACACGAAGTAATTGAGTGAAGACAAGATGATTGACGTGGTTGTTCCCGAATTTGGCGAATCCATTCAAGAGGTTCAAATCAGCCAGTGGCTGAAACAAGTCGGCCAATGGGTGGAAAAAGACGAAGACCTGGTGGAATTGGAATCGGAAAAGGCATCCCAGGCGCTGCCGTCTCCGGAGTCCGGCATCTTGCAGGAAATCGTGCATGCCGACGGTTCTTTTGTGCAGGTCGGTGATACGATCGCGCGGATGGAGCTGAGTGAAAAACCCAGCGACAGTGCGGCGTCGCCAGCGGAACCAACACCGGCCGCGGCCGCGGTTCAAAATACCGCCGCCCCATCGTCCGCCGCCCCATCATCCGCCGCCGGTACGGCCACCAGCGTCATGCCGGCAGCTCAGCGCGTGCTGCACGAAAACAAACTGACGCCTGGCGAGGTTTCGGCAACCGGCCCGGGTGGTCGGCTGTTAAAAGAAGACGTGATGCGACACGTCGAAGCCACAGCGTCAGCGCGGTCACCAATACCAGCAGCTGAACCGATGGTGGCCGCGCCGGTCCCCCGCGGTCCCGTCCATGACGCTCAGCCCGCCGATGGACGGACGACCGAAACGAAACCGATGAGCATGATCCGCCGCACCATTGCGGCGCGATTGGTGGAAGCCCAGCAGACGGCTGCTCTGCTCACCACGTTTAACGAAGTGGACATGCAACCGGTGATGCAGTTGCGGCAAAAATACAAAGAGCCGTTCCTGGAAAAACACGGTGTCAAACTCGGGTTCATGTCGTTCTTTGCCAAGGCCAGCGTTGAGGCCCTAAAACGATTTCCGGCCATCAATGCTTTCGTCCAAGGCAACGACGTGGTTTATCATCATTACTTCGACATCGGCATCGCCATCGGTTCGGGCAAGGGACTGGTCGTTCCCGTGTTGCGCAACGTCGAGCGCATGAGTTTTGCGGGAATCGAGCGAGAGATTGGGCGATTGGCCGCCTTGGCGCAAGAGAACAAAATCAAACCCGAAGATTTAACGGGCGGCACGTTTACGATCAGCAACGGCGGCGTGTACGGGTCACTGTTGTCGACGCCGATTGTCAATCCGCCGCAAAGCGGCATCCTCGGTTTGCATGCGATCCAGCAACGGCCGATTGCCGTCGACAACGAAGTTGTGATTCGGCCGATGATGTATGTGGCACTGACGTACGACCATCGGATCGTCGACGGACGCGAAGCCGTGCAGTTTTTGAAGACCATTAAAGAGGTATTGGAAGAGCCCGCCCGCTTGTTTCTGGAAGTGTGATGGCATCTGCCGTTGCCGTTTCAAATGTCCACCAAAAATCAGAAATCACCCCAGTCACTTGATACGGCGACGACCATCGCCCAGCTGCGGGAAATGGTGGCGGAGTTCGTATCCGACCGCGACTGGCAACAGTTTCACTCGCCCAAAAATCTCAGCATGTCGTTGGCCATCGAGGCGGCCGAACTGATGGAGCACTTCCAATGGATATCGATGGAAGCGTCGCGAAGTGTGGCTGACGATCCAGACCGCCGAGATGCCGTTTCAGACGAGATGGCGGACGTGCTGTGTTATTTGCTGGGATTGGCCAATGAGTTGGATATTGACTTGACGCAAGCGCTGCACGCCAAAATGGCCAAGAATCGGCAAAAGTATCCGGCGGACGCCTATTACGGCAAATTCGAATAACGTGTTGCGGATGCCGACACAATAAACCAGTGCTCCGTAACGAGTGCTCCGTAACGAGTGCTTCGTTGTAAATACTCGTAGTCGCGACTGGCTACCGTTTTTTCGCGGCTACAGATTTCCGCGGCGTGCTTGTTCCAATTCGAGTGATTCAAAAAGAGCTTTGAAATTCCCCTTGCCGAACGATTCGCTGCCCCGCCGGCAGATGATCTCGAAGAACAAGGTTGGCCGATCCTGCAGCGGTTTGGTAAAGATTTGCAGCAGGTATCCTTTGTCGTCGCGATCGATCAGCACCCGCAAATCCTTGACGCGATCACGGTCTTCTCTGATCTCACCGACGCGATCCCAGACGATTTGGTAATACGTTTCCGGGATATCGAGAAAGTCGACGCCACGTTCCCGCAGCCGGCTGACGCTGGAGATTTCGTCTTGGGTCAGTAGTGCCAGGTGCTGAATCCCCGGCGTGTTGTTGTGCCAGTCCAAGTATTCTTGGATCTGGCTTTTGCGTTTTCCTTCGGCCGGTTCATTGATCGGAATTTTGATCAATTCGCGGCCGGAATCCATCACTTTGCTCATCAGGGCCGAGTATTCGGTGGAAATATCTTTGTCATCGAAGTGTTTGAACAATTTGAAACCCAGCACGTCTTCATACCAGCTGACCCAATAATCCATTTTGCCGAGTTCGACATTGCCGACGCAGTGATCGACATAAAACAATCCGCAGGGATTGCGGCGGTTGTATTCGTTGATTGCCAGGTCCTCGACGTGCCGGTAAGTCGGCATAAACTGCGACCGGTTTTGCTTGACTTGATCCAACGCGTATTTCTTGCTCCGAGAAACGAATGAGTGCACGACCCGACCCATGGTTTTGACGCCCGCCTGGACGACCACTCCGTTTTCGTCCGATGTTTCCACGGGCTCATAAGCACTCTCGGCCCCGTTTTTGAGGGCCGCTTCGTAAGCCGCCGCGGCATCGTCCACCGTAAACGCAATATCCTTGATCCCGTCGCCGTACAAACGCACCTCCTCCTGGATCGCACTGTCGGGAACCAATCCGGTGGATAGAACAAATCGGATGTTGCCCTGTGTCAGCAGATATGAGGCGGTATCACGCACTCCGGTAGTCAGGTCGGAGATTTGCTCGATCTCGAAACCGAAACACTGGGCGTAAAAATAGGCGCTTTGTTTGGCATTGCCAACATAAAATCGAATGTGATCGACGTCGATCAATCGCAACGGGTCACTCTGGGTAGCCGATGATTGCGAAGTTTGAGGTGTCGTTGTACTCATCATTTTCTCCAAACGTTTATGATTCCGTGCTTCATTATATACCGGCAACCAGTTTAGAAAATGCGACGTAAAGAACGACAGAATGCCATCAGGGCGATGCCATCTATCAATAAATACGTTGAATGTTTTCGATTGGTCCCATTCATTTTTTCGAACGATTGTTGGTCTAGTGTATTGACACGGCCCCGAGCGACCAGCGCCGAAAACGTCTCAACTGGAAAATCGCCGCCGAATCGCCCGCGGAATCCCGCGGCCCGCTTTTTG
>JBFILF010000238.1:0-8343 GCA_041599835.1 Pirellulaceae bacterium | reverse complement strand
TATGGCCCAATCTGGTTCAGCTGTACCGGGAAATCGGCGTCGACAGCCAGCCGGTCGACTCGTCTCAGTCATATGGCCAGCTGGGTGGTTCAACCTACCTAAGTTTCGACTTGGGTTTTCGCCCGCGAAAATCGCACAATTTGTGGACTCGTCGCCGGCTGCGACACATCATTCGCGACATTGGCCGGCTCAAATCCGCGGGGGTAATCGATATCAACGCCGGCTTGTCCATGAACATTACTCTGGCGGATTATCTGGCAGACCGCAGCTACACGCCGGCGTTCAAATACGATTTTCTGTATCCGCTGCTGGCGTCAACCGTTTGCACCTGTTCGTATCAAAGCCTGGACCATTACCCGGCCATGATCATTTTGCAAACGCTGCGTCAGCTGGTCAGCCGCGAGGCGGGTGAACCACCCCGGCTGCAGCGCACCCGTTTGGGGACCCGCGACGTGGCGCAACGGTTGACGCGCGGGTTGCATGACCTGCGGTACCGAACTCAAGTGACGTCCATCGTCCCGCTGGAGGATGCCGTCCAAGTCGCTTCGACCTGCGTAGCCGGCGAACCGTCGACTGCAGACGCCGCCGCGCCATTGGTGTCGCAAAATATGGATCAGTTCGATCAAGTTATTGTGGCAACCCAAGCCAACACCGCTTTGAAAATATTGCCGAAGCTGACGGACGGCGAGCGGGAAACGCTGGCTTGTTTTTCGTATGAAGACATTCCCGTCATCGTGCACACCGACACGGCATTCATGCCGGCCCGCCGCAAACACTGGTCGACGTTTAACATGGTCACTGGCCAGCGAGTTCAGCACGAGACGGCCGGCGATCACGACATGCCGGGTTCAATGTGCACCGTTTGGTTAAATCGTTTTTATGCCGATTGGGACGTGGCAACGCCGGTGTTTCAAACCATCCACCCGCTGGTTCTGCCGGATCCCAGTCTGACGATTTGCGCCACGGTATTGCAGCGCCCGGTGGTCAATCGACAATCGCTTGGCGGATTGGACCGCTTGGCCGAACTGCATGGTGAACCAGGGCGACGAATATGGTTTTGCGGCTCGTATGCCAGCGGCGGCGTGCCGTTGTTGGAGAGCGGTGTCGTCTCCAGCCTGAGGCTCCTCGATCAACTTGGGATCGCATGCCCGGCCGGATTCAGTACGCAAGTCTCGACCTGTCCCTGAATGTGACATGGAACGCCGCGATGCAATCGACATCCATTCGCGATTGTATCGACATCCATTATCGATCAGCCCACACGGCGAATTCGCCGTGCGACCCGTTGCCGCCGTTTTCGCGGCCATCCATGCGGTAATAATCGTCGCCGCCGCCGTCGAGGAATAAGGCCAGGTTTCTAGCGCCGCGGCCAGCCCCGTAGCTGGCACCCCCGATGTATCCCAGCGCGGCATTACCCGAATTGGCGAAGTAGGCGTCGTTGCCGGCCTTGTCCCACAGAAATCCATAAGCGTTCTGCGCCGCGCCGCCCATGGCGTAACTTTGTCCGCGATAAATGTCATCGCCGCCGGCGTCGACCAGTGCGCCGAGACTCAAGTCCCAGGCCGAACCCATTTCGGCCACGGCAGCCCGTCGAATCGCCGTATAAAAATCGCTGCCCGCGTCGTCCATCACTATGCCTACCGCGTAATGGGCGGAGGTGCCCAAGCCGTATCGCGAACACTCGTAAACGTCATCACCGTCGCGATCATTGACCAAGCCGATTCCGTAAAAGTAACCGCAACCCAATCCGAATTGGCCGGCCCGATAAACGTCGCGGCCCGCTTTGTCCATCAACAATCCAACGCCACCGGAACCCAGATAGCGAAATCCGAAACCACACCCCTGCCCCATCCCGTCGTATTCGTCTTGGTCACCGTATGGCGAACCAGCCTTGCCCGTGCAGTTGTAGTTGTCATCGCCTTGATCGTCGATGATCGCGCCGCAACCCGCCGGCAGGCCCAGCGCTTGGCTGTAATGGCCGGCATCATAGCGATCATTGCCCGCCCGATCCACGATCAAGCCAATCCCGACGCAACCGGCACCTTGGGTAAACTCATATCCCCGATAGTGGTCGTGGCCATCCGCATCGATCAACAAACCCAGACCGCAGATCGCAAAGCCAATGCCGTTTCGATGCGTCCGGTACTCGTCGTCGCCCTGCACATCGATCAACACCGAGATTCCGCCGGCCCCCGCGGCGATGCCGTTGCGGATGGCTTCGTATTGATCGTTTCCCGACAAGTCGACGATAAATCGCACCGGGAATTGGGGATCGAGACCGGATTCGGGGAACAGGTATTCGTCGGCACCGCCTAAATCGAAGATAACCGGTTGCGAAACATCGTGCCGATCTTCGCCGCTGGCGCCGATCAGTACTTTGCCAAATGTCGTTGTCTCGCTCGGCTTGCGCTTGAGAGCGACAATGCCTTCATAGATGAATCCGCCCGGGCCAAGGTCGTCGGCCAAATGCCCCGCCGCGGTGACGGCACTTTCCAATGACGCGGTATCGAGTTTCTTGGTCAGCTGAAATCCGGCCACGAATTCGTCCCACCCATCATCGCCTCGCCATTTGGGTTCGGCATCGCGACACCATGCGTTCCATATCGCGAGTTCTGATTCGCTCAGATCCTTGAGCGCTTCCTGGTAGTGATTGTTGATCCCATCGACGCGCTGTGTGATCAGTTCGCACCACTGCTCCAGCGTTCGCGGGCGATCCCGCAGCGAATGATTGTTGTCAGGTGAATGGACTTGCGGACTGGCCAACTGCCAACAACCGGCAACCAGATCCGCAATGTCTGCGGCCGCTGCGATCGCATCGCACTGCTTGCGCCCCCAGGCTTCGCAATGAAACGGCCGATTCAACAGGTATACCACGTGATCACTGCGATAATGGCCTTTGACTTCGTCGGTCAGTCGGCGGAACGCGCGAGCCAAACGATCGATGGCCTCTGGATCGGATTGTGCTAATCCATCTTGGGCCAGTCGCTGCAGCGGTAGTTCTTGCAGCGATTCCAACTCGGGAAACATCTCAGCGGGTTGACGATATTCGGAGCGGCCACCCATCATCATGTCGGCAAACAACTTGGAAGCCAACCTTATCGAATAATCGACGACGAAAGTTTCCGCGCCCGACTCGAATTGCCGCTCGACCGTCAGCGGTACCGATTGGCGATCGCCGGAGGCCAACCAGACTTCTACCAGGTGGTCGTTGTCGCGAAGCGTCACGTCGCCCCATTTAATCAGCCGGTCACCGTCACACAGCTTTTCGCGGTCCTGTTTGTCGGTGCTGCCGGTTTGGCCCAGCACCAGATCGCTGATTGCCATGTGCAGGTACGCATGTTCATCCGGCGAGGATTGATTGTTAGTTTGATGCCACGGCACGGTGGCCACGGCCAATACAGCGGCACAAACGGCCGGCATAATCAAGGGCATCATTTTCATCATGTTGTTTCCAATTTCACAAATATTTCGCTGCGAAGGCACCGACTCACGAGGATCAAACTCACCACAATTGCAATCCGGGTGATGGGTGTTCATGAATTTCGCGCGAGATCCGCGACGAGTTGGGGCAACCAATTATAATGTCATCTCACTCGTGATGCGTGCATCGCCCCAACGAATCTGACGCTACCAATTTCGGAATTGAATCATGACGACTCGTCAAATGTGGAACGCCAGTTGCTTGTTTCTCGCCTTCAGCTTTGTAGTCACCGCGGCTGCGGCCAACGAAGGCGAAATGTGGTTACGCTATCCATCGATTTCACCCGATGGGAAAACGATCGCATTCTCGTACCAGGGAGATATCTGGGTCGTGCCCAGTTCGGGCGGGCAAGCCCGGATGGTAACTTCGCACGAAGGGTACGAGCGAACACCGGTATGGTCTCCCGACGGACAAACGCTGGCGTTCATGGCTGATTGGCACGGCAACGCGGATGTGTTTACCGTTTCCGTCGACGGCGGCGTGCCCACTCGATTGACCTACCATTCTTCCAACGATGAACCGACGGCGTTTGCGCCAGGCGGCAGTGGGGTGCTATTTACCAGTCGCCGGCAGGATGCCCCGCGCGCGGCGATTGGCAGTTCGGCCATGGGCGAGTTGTATTCGATTCCGCTAGGCGGCGGGCGACCGGTGCAAGTCATGACCACTACCGCCGAGCACGCCAATTATGATCCGACCGGCCAACGGTTGGTGTTTCACGACTACAAGGGATTCGAAGACTATTTTCGCAAACATCACACGTCCAGCGTGACTCGCGACATCTGGATGTACGAGCCAAAACAGGACAAGTACACACGACTATCGGGGTTCACCGGTGAAGACCGCAATCCAGTCTGGTCGCCGGACGGCAAGTGGATTTACTTTTTGAGCGAACAAGTCGAGGCCACCGCGCCGGGCGACGACGGCAAAAACCGGCCACCCGATGCGGGCGACGGCACGCGGGTGATCCCACAACTGGACAGCACGTTCAATGTGTGGCGGATGGATCCCGATCAACCGTCCCAGCAAACTCAAATAACGCACCACGACACGCATCCGGTGCGGTTTCTCAGCGTCGCCGGTGATGGCACGTTATGCTACGGCTACAACGGGCAGATTTGGACGAAAACCCCCGACAGCCAGCCGCAGCAAATCCCGGTGTCGGCGACCGTCGGGCTGCGGCACAACACGACGCGGTTGGAAACCATGCGCGACGGCGCGACGGAGTTTGCGGTTTCACCTAACGAAGAAGAAATCGCATTCGTGATTCGCGGCGAAGTGTTCGTGGCCAACGTGGAATTCGGAACGACTCGGCGCGTGACCGAAACGCCGGAACAGGAGCGCTCCGTCACCTGGGGAGACGACAATCGCACGTTGTATTACGCGGCCGAGCGGAACAACTCCTGGAATATCTATCGCTCGACAGTTACCCGCGACGACGAAGACGGTTTCGCACACGCCACCATCATCACCGAGGAACCGGTGATCGAATCCGAAGATGAAACGTTTCAGCCGTTGTGTTCCCCCGACGGAAAGAAATTGGCTTATCTCAAGAATCGCACGGAATTAATGGTGATGGACTTGGAAACGAAAAAGTCCAGTACGCTGGTGCCCGCCAAACTTAACTTCTCGTACACCGACGGCGACATCTCCTATGACTGGTCGCCGGACAGCCGCTGGTTGACGTTTACCTACCACGGCCACGAATCCTGGATTTCGGAAATTGGCGCCGTCAACCTGGCCAGTGGAGACATCACCAACGTGACCGACAGCGGCTATGCCGAAGGCGCTCCGTTGTTCGCTTCCAACGGCACAGCGATGCTTTATGCCTCCGATCGATACGGTGAACGAAGTCACGGCAGTTGGGGAGGCGAAAACGACGTGATCGCCGTCTACCTGACGCAAGCAGCTTACGACGAAGCGACCTTGGACAAGGAAGAATTGGCGTTGATCAAAAAGCGCAAAAAAAAGGCAGACGAAGAAAACAATGGAGATGGGGAAGGTAAAAAAGGCGAAGATTCGGAAGCCGAAAAGGGGGAAGACAAGGAGGATGAACAAGTCGAGCCGATCAAATTCGAGACCGAGGATCTCGATTTGCGTCGACGTCGCATGACCTTGCATTCGTCAGCGCTGTCCTCCTATGACTTGTCGCCCGACGGCGAGCACTTGTTGTATGTATCTCAGGTCGACGACAAGTGGGCGCTGTGGCTGTGCAATGTTCGCGACCGCTCGACGTCCAACGTGATGGCGCTGGGCGCGGCCGGTGGCGGGAGACGCCGCGGCGGGGGCGGTGGTGGTTCCGTGCAATTTGCCCAGGACGGCAACCACGCCTTTCTGATGCAGGGTGGCAAGTTGTCCAAAGTTGATTTGAGCGGTGCACTCAAGGGCGGCGGCAAAGCCTCGGCCAAACCAATTGCCTTTGCGGCGGAAATGACCGTCAACAGTCCGGGCGAGCGCCATTACATTTTTGAGCACGCCTGGCGGCAGGTGCAGTGCAAGTTTTACGATCCAAACCTGCACGGGGTTGATTGGGTTGCACTGAAACAGAACTACGCGGCATTTCTGCCGACGATCAACAACGACTATGATTTTGCAGAATTGCTCAGCGAAATGCTGGGTGAACTTAACGCTTCGCATACCGGGTGCCGTTACCGGCCCCGCCGAACCGACGGCGACGCCACCGCCTCATTTGGGCTGTTGTACGACGTGCAACACGAAGGCGTTGGCTTGAAAGTCGCGGAGGTCATCAAACGTGGGCCTTGCGACACGGCCGAGTGCAAAATCAAGCCCGGCGTGGTCATTACGCATTTGAATGGCGAACGATTGACGCCGGACGTGAACCCGTGGTGCTTATTGAATCGCAAAGCCGACAAGCCGGTTCGCCTGAGCCTGCACGATCCGGAATCCGGCGACGAATGGGAGGAAACCGTGCGTCCCTTCAGCACCGGTGACGAGTCCAATCTGCTGTACGAACGCTGGATTGCCACTCGGCGCGATTTGTGCGAGGAACTGTCCGACGGCCGCATCGGCTACGTGCATGTGCGGGGCATGAACGACGCGAGTTTTCGTCGAGTCTATTCCGAAGTGCTGGGCACGAACAACGAAAAAGACGCCTTAATCGTCGATACGCGATTCAATGGTGGCGGCTGGTTGCACGAGGACCTGGCGACGTTTCTCAGCGGACGACGCTATTGCCAGTTCGCTCCCCGCGGCCACGAAAACGGCGGGCTCGGCGGCGAACCGATCAACAAATGGACCAAGCCGGTCGTTGTATTGCAGAGCGAAAGCAATTACAGCGATGCGCACTTTTTCCCGTGGGCATTCCGGGAAAAGGGTGTCGGTAAATTGGTCGGGTCCGCCGTTCCAGGAACCGCCACGGCCGTGTGGTGGGAGAGTCAGATCAATCCGGCCCTGGTGTTCGGAATCCCACAAGTCGGCATGCTGACCAATGAGGGGCAATATCTGGAAAACAACCAGCTGGAACCGGACGTGTTGGTGATCAACGATCCCCCGGCGATTGCCAGCGGCAGTGACCCGCAGTTGGCCAAAGCGGTCGAGGTATTGTTGGAGGATTTGAAAAGTAGCGAGTAAACAAGATGTGAGAAACCAGTTGCGAGTAACGAGTGCCGTTGAGCCTGGCTAAGCGGCTGGCTTTCTGTCGCGGAAGAACACTGCGTAACAGATGGCCGCCGCCACGATCCAGATCAATCCAATGTAGGCGCCGCTACGGTACTTCTCGTCCAGAAACGCCCCCACCATCACGGCCGCTTCGCCGATGACAAACAACACCGGCGCCAGCGGGAACAAAGGTATTCGCACCGGCGGACGCGGTGAATCCGATCGCATTCGCAACAAAATCAATGCCAGGCCGGTCAGTAAAAAGAACACCGAATCGACCAGGACCACCCCCGTGAGCACCTGATCGACGCGTTTCTCTCCGGCGGCCAACAACAACAGCAGGCCCAGCCCGCCCAACAGCACAATCGACGCCACCGGTGTGCCCCACCGCGAATGCACCGCGGCAAACGGCGCAAAAAATTTGCCGTCCCGGGCCATGCCGCACACCAACCGCGGCCCGCTGAGCAGTTGGGCGTTCAGCACCCCGAAACCCGAAAGGGCGATCGCTCCAGCGATCAGCCTGGGTCCCACCTCGGGCCAAACGATTCCGACCGCTTCGGCCGCCACGGCTTCGCTGGCAACCAGACCGGCATAGCCCAACAAATTCAAATAAGCCCAGTTTGCCAACAGATACGCCACCGTCACCGTGACCACGCCCAGAATGATTGCCCTCGGCACGTTTCGCTCTGGCTGCTTGACTTCGCCGCCGATCCATAGCGCGTGTTGCCAACCGCCGTAGGAAAACAACACGGGCACCAGCCCGGCAAACACCAGGGCAAATACGCTTCCCGAAGCACCGGCAGGTGGGTCGGATGGACTAACGGCTTCTGCGCGCTCGGCAAACACGGCCAGCAGGGTGATCACCGCCAGCGTCAGCAGCTTGGCCACGACGGTGGTGTTTTGAACGGCAGCGCCCCATTTGACGCCGCGGATGTTGGCCAGCGACAACCCCACAATCATCACCGAGGCGATGGCCACGATGACATGGGGGGCGATCATCTCGCCGCGTATCATGAAGCCAAAATTGAGCGCCGAGTAATACGCAATGATGGTAATCGCGCCGGCCTGGATAATGGTGGCGTTGCAGAACACATACAAAAAGCCAATCGGCGCCGCGTAGGCATCGCGCAGGATTTCGTATTGGCCGCCGGTGCGGGGATACATCCCGCCCAGTTCGGCAAACGTCAGCGCGCCCAACAAGGCGATGGCGCCGCCGACGGCCCACGCCAAAAGCGCCAACTGGCCGC
>JBFILF010000237.1:0-8350 GCA_041599835.1 Pirellulaceae bacterium | reverse complement strand
GAACTCGCAGCGAGGCGGCATCGTGTCCCAGCACTGTCTGAAAGACGCGGCCATTGCCATACGGGTAAACGAACGCCATGGGTTCATCGTTTCCAGTAACTTCACTTTTGGCACTGCATAACAATTCAATGGCTGCCTCACCTTGTTGCCGGTAATACAATTCGTCGATTGTTTCAAAGGATTCAATCCCCCGCATGATCGGATGACTGTCGTGACGAATGTCGACTCTGAACGTACCGTAGGCGTCGTGACCGCTTTGGCCGGGTTGATGGTCCCATACGCGGCGACAAATGTTGCGGTATTCCGGCCAATCCGACTCTTCTCCGCCCGGCAATGAATAGTGGAACGCGCCGTTGGCAAAGTGGATCAAAACCAGCCCACCGCCACGCTGAAGAAAGGTGACAAAGTTTTGTTTGGCTCGTTCAGACAAACCCGGACTTTGCCAGTTGCAGTAATTAAGTAGCACGACATCGTAATCCTGCAGCGCTGGGTCTCCCAGGAATTCAACGTCTTGAATGACGTCGACAGCCACGCGCTCATCCACTGTTATGCTGCTGGTAAGCACTTCGGTCGTGCTGCGCCAATCGTGAGCCGGATGTTGCCGGCCAGTGACCAGAGCCACATTGATTTTGTCTGGATTAAGCACATCGATCGATCGCGATTGACGATGCGGTGCCAGTACCACTCCCCGCGGAGGCACGGTGATGTTTGCCGACCACAGAACTGCGTTACACAGCATGCGCAGCTGAGAAGGGTTCTGCCAGTTTTCAAAAAAATGTCCGCCGGTGTAGGCGAATCCTCGGCCGCCATCCGGTCGCTCAAAAGCCCAAGCGACAACTTGAGGATGTTCTTCACCCTCGATCCGGGCATGCAAGATCGGAATCACATTAGACTGGTCATCGGGGAATTGAATTCGATAATACAACTCTTCACGACAACTAAAATCCTTGACGCGTCGCGTAATCGGGTGATGGTCGTCAACCACCGATTGCTGAGTTTCGAGCGTTTTGATTCGCGAAAACCAGCCGTTTTGTGCAGCACCACTTTGATAGTCAAAATAGCCACCGGTCCAGCCAAGAATTTTGTCGCGATGCTCTTCCGGCCAAAATATGGACCAGTGGACGAGTACCAACCCGCAACCACGTTGCATCTGGCGCTCGATGATTTGTCGTCGATCGCCGACCAGGAATGGATGGTCGGTTTCCCGGCGATCGCCACCATTGGATACCAGCACGATGGTATCGGCGTTATCGAGTGTAGCCGGTTGATCCGGCCAGCCATCAAAATGCACTTCCACATCAAAACCAGTTGCGTCACCGATTGGTCGCAGTTGCTGGGCGAGCAACAGAACCGTTTTTTGGTATTCGTGAGTGCCCTTGAGGTGTCCGCGATCGACCGTGCCGGCAATCAACACGATCTTCTTGTGATCGTTTTCCGATCCGCATGCAGTAATCGGCCAGTTAATGGCCAACGCGCACTTCACGCATAACATCACGAAAAACGGAACAAACATTAAACGCATCTTGAACTCCGGCGGATCCACTTGCGTTGCCAACTAAAATTCACGCTTGATTGTCTCATGCGGTGATGTTGCGGGAAAGACGCAACGCAACAGATCGAACCCCGCCACCTCGCAAAATGTCTGACGGAGAAGAACACGACGACGCAGGACACGATTCTTTTTTGAACGTGGCTACAAACAAACGTACGTTCAAATGGTCCGGGAGGTTAGCGCGCTGGAAGTTCTGAGCGAGATCGACCGATTATTGGACGGCAAAAGCCCGCTGGCAAAATGATCGCGCTCACGGAGGTGGCAAGGCGGCGCCGTACTCGGTGACGAAGACCCCGGCCGAACTGGCGCCGTCGAGTTCGCTGTGAATCAGGATAAAAAATTTGTCGAACTCATTCGGGTAAGCGTCGAAGGGACGTTCAGCCCCAAAAGCACTGATGATGTCAAGAATGTTGTGGCTGTGATTGACAATTAAAACAGCTTGGCCGGCATGGTTGGCGAGGATGTGATCGACCAACTGCTGGTTCTGGCCGTCAGCAATCTCGGTTGCCGTGAGGCCCTGGTCGGCGGCGACGGGCGCCGCGGTCTCGCGGGTTCGGGTCAATTCGGTCTGGTAGATGGCGACCAAGGCTGCATTTTTGAGCTGGTCGCGCAAAGCCAACGCTCGGGCCCGCCCTGCTTCCGTAAGCGAGGGATTGGTATCACCTCCCGAGTAGTCGACCTCGGCGTGCCGAACGATGTAGGCCACCGTGTAAGTCGCGTTGCGGTTGCAGCCGGCCAAGCCGCCGACCGCGAACACAAACAGAAGTAAAGCAACAAGGCACTGCTTTATCTTCAATCCGCTTGAGCCAGTTGCGGGCGTTGCGCGGCGAATTCCGGGACGTCGGCAGTAAAATGTTACGCGGATTACTGTATCGCTTAAATGAGTTTTCATTGCGGATCTCCGCTTTAATATTCCGGCATGAATGAAAATGATCCTCGATCGCCTCACCGAAACAACTATCGATCGCACGGATGCCGATCATCCGTCCATGCGTGATGTTATGACGGATTGTAGTCGGACTTGGAGTCCTGTTGAGGGACGTTGCCCCACGTCAGATCCTCTTGGAATGCCAAAGTTTCGCGGATTCAGGCATCGGCCAGCGCTGAGGCATAAGCCGATGCCTGAGGTCGATCCCCATGCGGCGAATTGAGCGGGATTGGCAACGAGCTGCAAGCCGTCTATTCCGCTTCTCCTACTGGCTCGGAGCCGTGATTGGCGATACAGGTGTTGCGCCCGTCCGGCAGCCAGTAGTGGAAACCGAGCGGTTTCTCATTGCGAAGCAGGTCAATCACATCCGGCAGGCATCGTCGGTGGTAAAACACCCGGTAAATCCCATCGGCGCCCTGGTATTGCGCCGGGAGCGTTTCGGAATCTGGTTTAAATATCAGAATGGCAACATGCTTGTCGTCGACGTCATACAAATTGATACTGCCGGCATCATCCTCTCTTGCGAACAATTCAATGTGATATCTGTCGATCATGAAACTCGTGTAGCCACTGGTGTCGACCAGTACAGGTTCTTTGGGTTTCGGGGTTAATGTAGCTTTCGACATGACGGTCTCCTTTCTTGTTGCGTATTCAGATACGGGTCGTAGCGCGGCGTTTGGTAGTGCCTTATTTTTGTGTTGTTATCAGCCGGAACGCGCTAGCGTCCGGTTTAGGTGAAAAAACCGTGGACTAGCGCCCTGCGGCTGATCGTTTCTTCGCGTGGCAACACATTGTTGAGGCACTACACGGCTTTTGATAATGGCAAGTTCTCCTGCGCGTAATTAGGTCAGTAACTTATGGTCGATACGACTCTTTTATGAAAATCAGCACGTCATAACTCGAGCAATTCGTATGCCAATGTGGGTCATGTTGATAAGCTTGGAGAAACGAAACGAATTGACGGCTAGCGACTGCGTAGGGATGGCTGGCGGAAAGAGAAGTTGTGCGACTGGGCACATTGCTCCGGCGGATCGCACAATGATTCACCGCGTTATTGATCAAGGTGATTAACACATAAGGATCGGCGAAAAATAAGCCTGTCGCGAAAAAATGCCCCAGGCATCGGGTTCCGATTACGGGCGACGGCCCGTTGTCGAGCCGCCAGTTTTGGACGGTCCGGGGGGCAGCAAACTGGGCAAATACATTAAACTCGTTTGCGGGCGCGCATATCAAAGGGATCAGCAATGAATAACGTCACACTGTTGATTGGCAGTTTATTGATCGCGAGTGCAACGAGTGGCGTCGCCGAGGAGCCCTACTGGCGAACTCGTCCCGGAGGCTTGGCTGCCGTCCATTTCGAATTCCCAAACCAACCGGCGCGCGGTTTTTACAATTTCGATTTTTTTATCACGGTAACCAGGGACCCCGGCAACTCACTGGCTGCTTACCCGATACCAGCCGAGGTCAAAGGCAGCGACGACTACATCGGTTATTACTGGGCGAATCAATTCCGTTTCATGGATGGTGACGGCGGCTACATGGGTCTGCAAACGGTCGGGAACATCGGATCGGAACGCAAACGAATCGCCATCTTTTCAATTTGGAAAGCCGTAAACGGCAGACCGGGGTCGGCCAGCGGCAAAGCGGACCCGTTCGGCCACGAGGGAACTGGCTGGAGCTGCAAAGTCGAGTACCCGTGGAAACAGGACGTCAAGTATTGCCTGAGGATTTGGGGGATGCAGGATCAATGGTGGCGAGGCGCCATTATCGACACCAGCACCAACACCGAAACCGTCATTGGCGATATCCAGGTTCCCACAGGGTGGAAAGGCCTTGTGAAGGACCCAACTAGTTTTACGGAATATTATTCTACGACCGTCAATCAGGCGATTGGCGACCAGGACGATGGAATGGCCAATCCTCGCGTTTGCCAGTACATGCCAAAGGCAGAGGTCATGATTGATCCGCCGATGGCAAATGCGCGTACAGTCGTGGCCGCCGCCATGACGCCCAGGAACTACGGAAAATGCGCGAGCGTCTCATCATTCGCAAACCAGTTGGGCAACCGCACCCACCCCGACGGCCGCAAGATTCAACCTGCCGAGGCGATCATGAATCGCACCGGCAGCATCGACCGGTCGGAGAATGCACCCCATTCAAAGGCGCGTCCGAAGCCAGGCACCAAGAGCCGATAACACGGCACCAGAAAAAAGAGCACGACAAAAGGGAGGCGCACGGGAAGGGGGGCAGGAGCAAGAAAACGAAACTCAACCGGGAGAACAAAAGGGCCGGGTTGCTCCCGGCGACGATTGTCATGTTGTTCGCTGTTGATCAATTGCTGCGCGAGTTTGCGAGCAGCGATATCTGTGCGAGAATCCTTTCATGATCAAGACGTTTGATGAAGCCTATCAATTCGTGCTGGAGCAAAAAGTTTGCACCGTGTTCGGCAGCAAGAATTCACCTTACCCTTCATTGTGGGACAACACAGGACTCTCAGACAAGAAACCCAAAGCGGGAGGCTGGAGTCCGAAGGTCGTGGCCGTTTGGGACTGGAAAACGCGAATACCGCAAACATATCCCGATTCGGTTTTTTATGGGAAGGTGCAGGGGGGCGATGCGGTGTTGATGGAGATGCAGCATTTTCGCAACGTGCATTACCCGCAAGCGTTTCAGCCAGTAAGCGAGCTGGATTCTCTGGCGCAGCAAGTGTACGAATTAATTCGCCTGGAGCCTGCCTACACAGGACCGCTTCGCATACGAGCCATGGCGGAACTGGGGTGTACAAAAAGCCAATTCGATACAGCGCTGATGAAGCTGCAAGTCAGCCTGAATATCGTTCGCTCGAACGACCCGAAGCTGAAAAACGATTTCTGGCTCCCGATGCGCGAGGTGCATCTGGATTTAGTCCGGGGAGCATGAATCGGCCAGGACAGACCGTCACGGTTTCTCCCCGAACTAACTCGACAATAAACCAAGTCGGTACTTTCACCTGAACTTGGGAATCTACGTTATCCCGTGGGAAATAATCATGCTGCCAAAAACAAGTCTCAAATGGGGAATCGTGCTGGGCCTGGCAATCGTCGTTGGAACGCAGGTGTTAACGTGGCTGGGCTTGGGATTGTCGATTTGGTTTCCCGTCGTCACTTATCTGTCGGTGATCGTATTTGTCGCATCCGGCCTGCGCGACCTCAAAATTCGTCAAGCAGGCAAACTGACTTTCTTGAACGCCGGACTCGCCGTACTCATCATCATTCTGATATCACGGTTGATCTTTCAGATCTACATGTTTGTCTACATCAACTACGTTGATCCGAATTGGGTGAACACCGTCGCCGAAAGCTGGACGCAACGGATGCAGGATGCCGACATACCGGCCGATCGGATTGAGCAAATAATCAGCAGTTTTCGCAATGCCTGGCGACCGGTGAACGTGTTTACGGTTGAATTGCTGATGTACGCCATTCCGCAAATCGTGTTGGGTTGGATGGTGTCACTATTGTTTGTGTTTCGAAAACAGAAAATGACAGGGCCATCAGGGAATTCGAGCCCATAAAACGCGGCTGCGCGCAAACAATTTGCCAGATTGCCAGAAGCTGTTTCCCCAGTTTGTCGTCCCGGCTGTCGCCGGAAACGAAGCAAATCCCGCTTACTTACCGCGCTGCCAACTTGCGAATTGCGGTTTTGAAAACGATGGGCCGCCATCAAGGCAAATGGATTCAAACAGCTTATAATCTTCGCAGACCCGCACGATCACTTCATTGACCGCAAAGCTCGTGACCATGACCCCGGCCAAACTCGTGCTCACCCCGCTCGTTGTCGCGTTGGCATGGTTTATCCATGACTCCGCGCTCGGGTTTCAGCAATCGGAATCCGAAAATCAAATCGCCGAATTGACCGACGCCAACTTTGGCGCGTGGCGGGATTGGATTCGAGCCAAGGAATCCGAGTTGGTTTGGCAGGATCTTCCCTGGGTCAACAGCTTTCACCAAGGACTCCAGCGAGCCGCGGCGGAGAACAAGCCGTTGCTGCTGTGGACGATGAACGGGCATCCGATGGGCTGCACGTGAGGGAACGGAAACGTGGGCCGGCAGTCTGTCTGGTCCGATGCAGAGATTCGCCAGATGGTTGGTCATTTTGTGCTGGCGGCCGATGAAGTTTGGCGACTGCAGGGTGGAGTTGATTTTCACAAATACCGGGAAGCTGGCGGCAGTGATCCGGAATGCCTCTGTTTCCAGGATATGGCGGCCGCGGGCCATTATGGCAAGGGCGGCGGAACCAAACAGGGCATTTATGTTTGCACTCCGAGTGGCACCCTGCTGGCGTCGATTAATTCGTTGTCGGCCAAGGCGGTAAAACAGATGTTGGAACGCGCGCTCGCGGCCTGGAACGAACTCCCCGACGAGGCTCGCCGGGCCGGGCCTCCGGTTTCGAAACCCGAACATCGCTGGGAATGGAATTACCCGGAAAACGGCTTGGTCCTCAAACAGACTGCCCGTTACCTTTCCGAGGATTCGATCGAGGATCAGCAACCGGATTCGCGCTTCAATTTTGATTTTGCCTGGTTCAGTGCCGACGAAGCAGCACAGTTCATTTCTGAACAGCCGATCGCTGGCGAACATTATGAACTACCGCAAGATCTCTACGAGCGGTTCGCGCGATATCACTTGCTGAACACGGCTCACGGCGAAAGCGGGACTTACCGAGCGGACGAAGTGAACGGAAAGTTGTCGGTCAAGGTGCTCGAAGCAGACCAGCAAACCGTGCGGGTCCGATTGTCGGGGACCAGCCACCAGGCCGCCAGCAAAAACAATGTTGGACATTGGCGAGCCCCCCGGATCGCCGCCGAGCTATTAGGTTTTGCCACCTATGACCGAGCGACTCGACGGTTTACTCGTTTCGAATTGGTGGCCAAAGGCAGAATTTACAAGTCGGTCGAGCCCCAACCGGACGAGCGGCACGAACGATCGATCGGTTGGTATTTCACGTTGGCCAATCCCGACAATGCTTTTGAGCGTTTATACCCGACGCAGATATACGCGTATGACGCAAACTGGGTCCAAAAGCCGGCTCTCGCCTTGCACGGACTGAAGCGCAACGAGCCGGTTAAGAATTCGAAATTGACGATCAAGCGAGACGGTGTCATGGCGTTGACGTCTATCGACCTCGAGCAGTTGGCCACACTTGAGAAGAACGGCGAACCGCTGCCGATTTCTGTCCGCGTAGAGGATGGTCAGATCACAAGTCGCTACATCAGCAAAGGCACAAAAGCCAGGTTTGTTGTCTACGAAAGGGCGGGGGAGAATTCCTGGCATGGGGTTTATTACTTGGGAGACGAGAAAAATAACTTTGGAGTTGGCTTTCCGAGCGGTGGCGCGATTACGTGGCCCGGCCTGAACCACAAGCAGGCTCTACAGCGGCAGCTCGAGCGGGCGGGTTTGCCGGCTGCGGAAGCGGAATCGTTATTGGAGCGTCATGAACGGGAATGGTTCAGGGAGGGGATACGCGTTTTTTATGTCCTGGACGCCGCCAGCGCGAAACGAACTCTGGCTGAGAAAATCCCCGCCGATGCAAAAGCATTGATGTTGATCGTGGAAATCCCAAATCAAACTCGACATTGACGAAAAAGGGGTCAGGCTACTTTTTTAAAGTAGCCTGACCGGCTCTGTAGAAAACCGCGATTTGTTTGCCCCGCTAGCGAGGATTTGATCGTAACAACTTTTCATGAGTGTTACGAGCAAATCACCGAGAGCCGTGCTGGTTGCCGCATTGCAGGTCGCCGAGGCGTCACTGCCAGCGTATTGTCACAAGCATAGCCCCAAGAAGTTCACGCAGCATCAACTGTTCGCCTGTCTGGTACTGAAGAACTTTCT
>JBFILF010000236.1:0-8377 GCA_041599835.1 Pirellulaceae bacterium | reverse complement strand
TTCCAGTTTCACGATTCAAGTTATTTGAATTTCATGCACTTCAGGTCAGGCCCTCATCCGTCTGCGGCGACAACTCGCCGCAGCCACCTTCTCCCCGAGGGAGAAGGAAACTCCACACCCTCTCCCGCGGGGAGAGGGAAAAGCCCCGCCAGCCGGCGGGGCTTGGGTGAGGGCCGAAAAAATTCAAGGCAATGGAATGAGAACGACGTCAATTGTTTGACCTCGCGCCAATTCACTCCTTACAGAATTGATCGAGCCAAGCGAAAAACTCGCGGTGCCACAGCACCCCGTTTTGCGGTTGCAGCACCCAGTGACCTTCGCCGGGAAAATACAAAAACCGCGACTTCACGCCTTGCACCTGCGCCGCCGTAAACGCTTCGATGCCTTGCGTGACGGGGACGCGAAAGTCGCGTTCGCCGTGAATCACCATCAGCGGCGTCTGCCAATTCCTCACAAACCGGTGCGGCGAAAATCGATCGTAAGCCTCCTGGATATCGCGGCTTTTCCAATACGGCCCGCCCAGGTCCCAATTGACAAAGAACAATTCCTCAGTCGACCCGTACATCGACTCTAGATTGAACACGCCGCAATGCGCGATCATTGCCGCGAAGCGATCTTCGTGATGGCCCATCAACCAGTAGACCGTGTACCCACCAAAACTGGCGCCGATCGCCGCCGCTTTTTCCCGGTCAATGTACGGCTCGCTTAACATGTCGTCCGTGGCCGACAAAATGTCTTGCATGGCCTGGCCGCCCCAGTCGCCACTGATCTGGTCGTTCCAGGCGCGGCCAAACCCGGGCAGTCCGCGACGGTTGGGTGCAACGATGACGTAGTCATGGGCCGCCATCAGATGGAAGTTCCACCGATATGAAAACCATTGGCCAATCTGCCCCTGCGGACCGCCCTGGCAGTAAGTCAACATTGGGTATTTCTTTGATTGATCAAACCCCGGCGGATAAATCACCCAGCAATGAATCCGTTTGCCGTCGGTCGCCTCGACCCATCGTTCCTGGACGGTTGGCAATTGCAATTCAGCGTAAATCTCGTCGTTGATCGATGTTAACTTCATGTCTCGCTCATTCGTGTCGACGTCTAAGGACCAGGCGTGCAGTTCGGCGGGCCGGATCATCGATGTCTTGGTCACCAACAGCGCGTGAAAATCGTCGCTGTCAACGTCCGTCATCGGCTGGACCAGGTCCCAGTTGTACGGTCCCTCAGTTAGCTGGGTCGCCTGCTGGTCGCCGCGATCCATGCGAAAAATCTGGTTGGTGCCACGAGTTTCCGATACAAACAACACGCCGCTGGAATCAGGAGTCCATTGCGCGTGACCGGCGTTCTGATCCAATCCCACTGTCAATTCCGTTATCCCGCCCGAGTCACGGTCGTACAGCATGATCCGATTCCGGTCCGATTCGAAACTCGGTCGTTCCATCGAGTGGAAAGCCAGGAATTGGCCGTCCGGCGAGTAAAACGGATCGTTGTCGTAGCCGTCCATACCGTCCGTGATGTTCTTGGCTTTGCCAAAAGCCTTGCCGTCGCTATTGATGCGGACCAGATACAGATCGCTATCCGTCGACTCGGCCCAGCGATCGACGATTTTGGCGGTGTAGCAGATTTCGTCCCCGGCTGGCGACCACGCAAACTGCTCGCTGCCGCCAAACGGGGGAACCGGACAATCAACTCGCATATCAGCCATCAGATCGTTGGCGGTTCCGGCCAGACCGTCGTCCCCAATTTTCGCTACATGCAAATGTGAGTACTTGTAATCGTGCCAGGCATTCCAATGCCGGAACATCAGCTGGTCGATGATTCGCGCGTCCGCTTGCGGCAAGTCTGGGTGGCGCTCCGTTACCGCTTCATCGAGTTTGATGTCAAGCGTGAAAGCCAACAGCTTACCTTCGGGCGAAACCTTGAGGTTGGCCACGCCATCGTCGATCTGAGTCACCATGATCGGTTCGCCGCCATCGGTGATATTCAGCCGATAGACTTGTGGCGATTGCGACGGATCTGCCTGCTCGCCTTGGTCTTCATGTTCGTCTTCATCATCGTCGGCCTCGTCTTCATTCTCGTCCTCGTCTTCATTCTCGTCCTCGTCTTCATTCTCGTCCTCGTCTTCGTCTTCGTCCTCGTCGTCTGATTCGTGCTCGTCGTCTTCCTCAGGCTTTGGCGGCACGCCGAGGAAGTACAGGACTGGTTGACCGCCGTGTGTTGACCATTGAATGGAGTTAAGCGACGACCAGCCTTCGAGCAACACCTGGTCGGTGTGGCTGGCGAAATTGATCTGGCGCAACGTCGAGCTGCCGGAGTTTTCTGCCAGATCGTAATGACGCACCGTGTACACGACGCTCGACTGGTCGTCGGCCACGGCCGTTTCACCCAGCCGCCCGAGTTTCCACAACAATTCGGGCGTCATTCGGTTTTGCTGGGCATCCAGGAGGCACGGGCAGAGAATGCTAAAACAAACGAACAACGAGCAGGCCAATCTCAGCTGGATCATTTGGGTCGTCCTGTATAGGCAATGGAATTCGAGACGGCAGTATACCGGATAGCAAAACCGTTGGGGATGGAGCGTCGAACTTGCCATGTCCGGTTGCCGGACGATCGGTTGTCGTGGCAAGTCGGCCGGCGGGCATCGGCGCATGCGCATGGGCGCACAAGTAGCCGCTGGCCGATGCAAGTTGTAAGATGAAAGACGCTTGGTCCCCGTAGTTCAATTGGATAGAACGTCGGCCTCCGGAGCCGAAGGTTACAGGTTCGAGTCCTGTCGGGGATACTAGGAAATCGGGCCGACTGATCACCCGCGTGCGAAATCGCTCGTCTGCTGTTTTATCGCTGCCAAGTAATGCTCGCTGCGATATCTGACTTTTGACAAACTGATTGCCGATCGATCCAACCCATTACTAAGGCGCGCGGTTTGCACCGGAAAAAGCAATTAACCGATCGAGTTTCGTTGATCGAGTAGACGGCGCTTTTTCATGGTCCGATCAACCGAGGGGCACACGAATTATGTCTACCAGCACGCTTCCCAAATACAACATGGATAACTCGGAAACGGGATGTTGCCCGCGGTTTGATCCAGCGGGATGGGATGGCGCGGAGTTCGAATTTGATGAACGGCCGTTCCTGCGGGCAACGACCGTCAGTTTCATGCACATTCCGCTGAACATGGGTTCGATGATGAAGCGGACCTGCAAAACGATCGAAGAGGCAGGGGCCGCGCCAACCGATGAGTATCTCGTCATGTCGACTGACCCTTCGCCGTGGCGAGGAGAACATTATTTTGCAGTCTCCAAAAACGTGCCGAATGCGGAAATGGTGACGCTGTCCGGGAAATATTTGGCAAAAGTCTTTGAAGGCCCGTATCACCACGCCGGCAAATGGACCAAAGAGATGAGACAATTTGTTTCGTCAAAAGAGAAGCAATTGCAAAAGCTTTATTTCTTCTACACGACATGTCCAAAATGTGCCAAACACTACGGCAAGAATTATGTCATCGCCATTGCCGAAGTGTAAATGCCAGGCTGCTTTCTTGGTTGGACGCAAGTTAAAATCCTACGTTGGACTGTAATCGCGAGAAGACGCTAACTTCTTCGGAACATCCCAGGCAGCCTTATGTCATACAGCAGTAACGTCTTGACAACGGTGCGCGAATTGTCGGAGCGCCTCGTCAAGGCTCAACAACCGATACGCATTCTGGATGCCGTCAAATGGAATGACGCGATTCGCGCTGAATTTTTCCGCCACGACTGCCAGAAACTTCCCCCAGTTGATAAAGATTTTTACGCGCAACAAAAACTTGATTTTAATCCTGAAGACAAATTATCGGAGTTGTTAGATATCGAGTTGGACGCCAAGCGTATGTTGGGCGAGTACAATCCCGTCGGTAAAATTATTCGCCGCATGGCGCTGGAGTATGCCGATTCGGTGCGAATGATCCAAGCGCGTGGAACCAAAGATTTTTCGCGCTGGTCACGCGATTTATACGGCAGCGCCCACGACGTGTTTTATCAGGGCGAACCTACTATGGCCGAGTTCGGCCATATGATCTCGACCGATCTGGAAACGGTCAATAAATCCAACCAATTGCCCGCCGATGCCAAGGACATTGTTGCCAGCGACGCCGTGGAGATTCTGCAGCGTCGTCTCAACAAGACTTTCCCGCATTTGGAAAAACAGATTGAGGTCAAATTGAGCGATGGCATTGTCGCCGATGCAGCCGCCGGATCGGATTACATTAAACTTCGAGCCGAAGCAAAATTCAGTGATCGCGATTTGCGATTATTGGAAGTTCATGAGGGATGGGTGCACGTGGGCACCACGCTCAACGGGCAAGCTCAACCGTATTGCACGTTTCTCAGCAAAGGTCCGCCATCATCGACAATTACCCAAGAAGGGCTGGCGATTTTCGTCGAAAACCTTTCCTTTCTCAGCTACCCCGAACGCGTGCGCCGCGTTGGTAATCGAATTCGCGCAGTTGCCATGGCTGAACAAGGCGCGGATTTTCTCGACGTGTTTAATTTCTACCGCGAACAGGGAAATACGGACGATGATTCGTTTACCAACACCATTCGCGTATTTCGGGGGAGCACACCGGACGGCCAACCGTTTACGAAAGACGTAAGTTACGTTAAAGGATTTGTGCTGGTCTACAATTACATTCAGCTGGCCATCAAACGCGGCTTGCTGGAGAGAATCCCGCTGTTGTTTTGCGGTAAAGCCACGCTTGCCGATTTGAAAACGCTGAGCCAGTTAATCGAGGACGGGATGGTTTTGCCACCGATCGTATTGCCGCCGCAATTCAGTGACCTGCACGGCCTGACTGCCTGGATGTGTTATTCTGGCTTCCTGCGCCAACTGAATCTCAAGTCCATCGAGTCGGATTACGCCGGCATCCTGTGACGGACGCCCACCGCCGGCGCATCTCAACAGCTGATCACCGTCACCTATTCCGGTGCAATGTCAATCGGCGCCTCCGCATTCCGGCCATGCCGATTATGGAGTCACCGTCCACATGATGTGATCGACGCGAGCCCGAAATGGCAAATATATATTGGCGGTTCGCGTGACCCAGAACGGCAAACTGTTCTGGTAGCTAATTCGCGCCTGCATGGCTCGCGTGCCTGCTTCGACGAAACGCGAAGCGTCTCCGGTTGGCACCGCAACGACCACCGAATCCGCTGAAGTCGCCAGCCGGTTGTCCACGGTGACAAACTGACCGGCGACATAGTCGAACAACTCCGTCTTCTGATCGACCGTTCCAACAAAGTTTAAGACCTTCGACTCCAACGTGAATTCAACCAGGCACGGGTTTTCCATCGGCGACGTCGCATCGACTGTGAAAATCAGTTGGTATCGCGCCGTAGTGAATTGCGGATCCAAAACCAGGTACTGGTCATCGCTGCTGGCAATCTGCGGCAAACCGCCCGTATTCACACTGCCGGTCGACACGGCAAACGAGTCAGCTGTAATTGGGTCGGATTCGACGCCGAATATCAGTTGCCTCATATTGGCATCCGAAAACGACCCGACAGAAAATGTAACGTCAGATCCGGCCGCGATTCTCAATGGAACCCCATTGGTTAGATCGTCCAATGTCCAGGTTTGATTTGGGTCCGTCGAGAATGCGCCTCGATCCAATGTGAACGTCCCAGTGCTCGATGTGAATTCAACCCGGTCGCCTCCGCCCGGATTGAAAGTTTTGCCAATCCAGTCGTCACATTGGACGAATATTTGGTCCGTTGACTCGGCGTCCACTTGACCGAAGGAAATCGATTTCAAAATCGTGGGTCGATTCCAATCAAACGACCAGAATTCGTTCGGGTCGAAGGAATTGGTATCTGATGGACCCAGCCCCAAAATTCCGCCTGCCGAATCGAACGTATCGACAAAGCCGTTGGTGTGTAGGGCCCGTGTGGTGAGCGTAGCCGATGCCCCGGTGGCCGTATCGGTGTAACTCGCCGTGCTCCCAACGACGTGCCCGTCCAGCTGATCACCGTTGGCAGGATTAATCTCCACGTCACCCTGGGATACGTTTTGAAAACAAACAGCAAAACAGATCATCAAACAATACGAAATGATCCTGTCGGCAAACCATTTCATTGGGCCGTCCCCCGTTGAAGCAAAAAGACAAAATACGATTAGAGCGTCTGATGGTGAAATTTAAACCAACTCAGATCGTATTCAAGCGTTTTCTGGGGAGATTAATAAGTTCCAGCGGCAATTTTGATCGCACCATGCACGGCAGGGCCGCTCTGAGACGTGATTTAAACTCAGCTGCTCCTCTGGACGTGGTCGGTGACACGTTGTGGTCAGCCGAAAAAAGCTGGCAGTCTTTGTGGCCGGAATCGCCGCCGGAATCGCCGCACTCGTCTCGCCGGCCGCCGAGTTGATGTTACCAGGGTTTAAGTTTCCAACCCAACACAAAGCCGATTCCAAAACACCACAACGCAACCACGTCGGGTCGCTGCCGAGCATACTCTTGAAAAGATTCCGTTACGGTATTGACCAGACTTGGCACATCGTCGATGGACGCATCATGGGCTGCCGGTTGTGCATTGTGATCAGGGTTGTGATTTGTTTGGACATTAGACATGGATATTAATCTCCGTATTGGTTGCAAAACACTTCAAAAACAGTTTTCGTTGGAGTCCGCGGGCGATGGTCTTTCATTGAAAACCTGGCGAATCCACGTAAGGTTTTTTTTCAGCTCACTCGCGGAACCTTGAAACATTGATAGTCGACTTCGCAATCGAATCCACCCGAGGAAACCTACGCCGATGGCTGTCCCTAAACTAGCGGCGGCGGCGATCGCGTACGCCAGCGTTCGAGAAAGGGCTGCCCACTCGACCAGTAATTCTGCCAACACCATGATTGCCACCGGCGCACTGCCCAGTCCCACAACGAACGCAGCCACCAGCATGAACAGCGGCACCAGCAACGAATTGAATCCGGTCCGCGCTTCGACTTTGACCAGGCTGGCCTGCAGCTCTAGCAACCTGATCGCGTCAGTCGCAAGTTGGCCGATACTTCGCCCCACCGTTGGTGACGGCCGTTTATTGTTTGTTGGACTCAAACGAATCATGACTTACTTTCGTTTCAACCAGATGCCTGCCGCAAGTCCCGCCGCCAGAGCGGCCCCGAGTGACACCATCGAATGATCGGCGGCAAAATTCTTGACTCGATCCAAGGCCGCGACAGCCTTGTCACGTGGTGACCGCGTTGTATCTTCCATGGTGTCAGCTGGAAGCTGCTGGGCAGCTCCGTTGGACGCGGCTTGAGGGTTGGTCAATTCTTTAATGCGGTTCATCATGGCAGTTATTACCTTGCACTTATCAGCGGAACGGATGCACTAGCGGTGTCGGTGATTTGATTGTCGACGTTGCTGCGAGTTGCCAAAATCGACGCCGGCCGACACGCGGGAATCCGGCTGTGCTTGGCCCATGGCGTCGCCGATCTTGCCAGCCTGTGCGCCAAGGTATATCGTCAGGCCGCGAACGAGCAGGGACGATGCCATTCCAAACAAACTGCCGGCGAACCCTGAATTGGTTTGCGGTTTCGGGTCCATCTGAACGACCAATTTGTTTCGCTTGGCCAGCTTCGCGAGTGTTTTTTCATCCGGCGAAATAATGGTTTTTTTGGCCGGCACTAGCATGTATCCGGCCGCTGCCACGGCGGCCATGCACGCAAATGGATACTTCCGCATGTACATTTTCCAATCCGCCAGGGCCTTGGTCGATTGGACGACATTGGACACGTCATCCTTCAGTTTGTGGCGGACCGTCGACATCTGCCGCTGCAATGCGTCGACGTCTTGATTGCTATGAGTCGTGTTCATCATGAAACTCAGGTCGGCATGGCGTTAGTTGATCATTTGCCGGATAGCTGGGCTGGCAACACTTGATAAATCGAGTCGATAACGTGCTGGCCTAACCGAGTTGCGACCCCGGTTTTGGAACTCGACATTGACGATTTGCTTAGATACGCCCCCAGGCAAAATCCGGCGGTGATGCCAGCGGCCAACGTCACGATGGCCGATGTCACAGGCTGGTTGCGAATCACATCGCTGGGACAAAATCCGTCATTCTTGTTGGACTCCCCAACCGTAGATCGGTCGGAGCCGTTTTGCGTCAGGCGATCAGTTCGGGAAGTCATCGTTGAGTCTCCATATTCACTTTGATGAACGAGTTGCCGCGATCCGTCCGGCGGCCAAGCAGGACTGGGGCGAAGCGATCAAACCGAGGATCATTTGGAACGCATGGCCAATCCCGCCACCAGCCCCGTGATCAATCCGGCGCCAAAACAGACGGCCAATGACTCGACCGGACGCTGCCGGATCATGCGTTCGGTTCGCACGTAGCCGGCTCGCACCTGCTTCATC
>JBFILF010000235.1:0-8381 GCA_041599835.1 Pirellulaceae bacterium | reverse complement strand
GCCCCGCGACATGTGGCGCTGGCGTGACTGGCTCGTTGAGGCGTACAACCAGAATATTTCCTTCGATCAGTTCACGATCAAACAGCTGGCCGGTGACCTGCTGGCGGATGCCACGCTGGGTGACAAAATCGCATCGGGCTTTAACCGGAATAGCGCATCGACGGATGAAGGTGGCGTGATTGCGGAAGAGTTTCGAGTCGAATATGTCGTCGACCGCGTGAAGACAACCAGCATGGTTTGGCTGGGATTGTCGATGGAATGTGCCCAGTGTCACGATCACAAATACGATCCGATTTCCCAAGAGGAGTACTATCGGTTCTTCGCTTTTTTCAATCAGGCGGCCGATCCCGGCATGCAAACTCGCAACGGAAACCAGAATCCCGTGGTGGAAATTCCCGACGAGACGAAGGTCGCCCAAATTCCTGTGGTGGAGTCCGAAATCGCCGCTTGCCAGCATCGCCTGCAGGAAATCGTGAGTCAGTCCGTTGACGATTTCTCGGCTTGGGAATCGGCTGCCCGCCATCGGGAACAGCCGGCAGTAGCGCGCGACATGGTGGCCCACTTTACGCTGGATCAGTCGCAGGACAACCATCTGGTTGAGGCGCAACCAGATTTGGTGGCCGAAGTAGTCGGGGAACCCAAATTTGAACCGGGTCGCGTCGGCCAGGCGTTGCGGACAGATAAAAACGTCTATGTCAAATCACCGGTTACCGGTGAATCGTTCGAACGCACGGATCCCTTTTCGTTTGGATGTTGGATTTATTTTGACGGCAAACCATCCGGCTCGCCGATCGCCCGCATGGACGATGGGAACGCTCATCGTGGCTGGGATTTGTTCCTGCATGCCGACGGTCGCGTCGAAGCCCATATCATCCATGCCTGGCCCGGCAACACGGCCAACGTTAATGGGCCTGGAAAGCTAAAACCGAAAACGTGGCATCACCTGTTTGCCACTTACGACGGTAGCAGCAAGGCGGCCGGAATTCGGATTTACGTCGACGGCCGCGCCATCGAAGTCAAAACGCAATACGATTCGCTGACCGAAACCATCAAAACCAAGGTGCCGCTGACCATCGGGCGGCGCACACCGGGCTTCGTTTTCAACGGGCTGGTCGACGATGTGCGTATTTTTGACCGTGAGCTAACGGCTAACGAAGTGGCGATCCTTGCTGAGTCGGATCCGGCGGCGCCGTTACTGGCGATCGAACCGGCCGAGCGAACTGCAGAACAGACCGAGCAATTGCACCGGATTTTTTTGCAGCAAGAGAACAAAGAGTATCAAGCACAAGAAAAACGGATAGCGTCGCTACAACAAAAGCTGCAATCGCTGCGTGTACCGCTCACGACAGTCATGGTCATGCAGGACGTGCCGAAAATGCGGCAGACATTCGTACTGAACCGCGGCCAATATGATTCGCCCAATCAGGAGCGCCCCGTTTCACCGGGCGTTCCGGGCTTTTTGCCCCCGCTAGCCGAGGACGTGCCCGCCAACCGTTTGGGCATGGCCCAGTGGTTAGTAGATCCAGGCAACCCGCTAACCGCCCGCGTCACCGTCAATCGAATCTGGAGAATCTTTTTCGGCAGAGGCATTGTCGAAACGGTGGAAGATTTTGGTGCTCAGGGCCAATGGCCGAGCCATCCTCAGTTGCTCGACTGGTTGGCCACCGATTTCGTGACGCATGGATGGGACACCAAACGATTCATTAAGCAGATCGTCATGTCCGAAACCTATCGTCAGTCTTCACGTCATACTGCCGACCGAGTCGAGAAGGATCCGCTGAACTTGTTGCTTTCCCGCGGTCCGCGGTTTCGGCTGGCCGGCGAATTTGTTCGCGATCAGGCGCTGGCCATGAGTGGTTTGCTGAATCACGAATTTGGGGGACCGGGAGTCAAGCCGTACCAACCGCCGGGTCTCTGGAACGAAGTCAGCCTCGATGGCAACCTCCGTTTCAAACAGGACGCCGGCGAGAAGCTCTACCGTCGCAGCCTTTACACTTATTGGAAACGTTCCGCGCCTCCGCCAGCGATGACGATATTCGATGCGCCCACGCGTGAGAAATGCACACTGCGGCGAGGCGTCACCAATACGCCGCTGCAGGCGCTGGTGCTGATGAATGATCCGCAATTTGTCGAAGCGGCCCGGATGTTTGCCGAGCGGATCATCAAGGAAGGCGGCGAATCAATTGAATCAAAAATCGAATTCGCAATGCGAACGGCGACGGCCCGCCAGCCCAGTCAGCCAGCTGCCGCGGTCATCAAGGCGACCTTCGAACACGAAAAGACGGTTTTTGCACAAGATGTGGAACGAGCCGTCAAATTGCTGTCCGTGGGCGAAAAGCCCCGCGACGAAGCATTGGACCCCGCCGAGCATGCCGCTTGGACGATTATTGGCAGCATGATCCTGAACCTGGATGAGACAATTACGCGGGGATAACCAATCGCGATTCCTTGTCGCAATCCTGCAGGGGACACACATGAGAAAACTTTCGATTAAGAGTATGATTGAGACGGTGCAAAAGCGTTAAACGATGAAGCGACCCAAACTCCGATCATGAATCCACTGGAAGAATTTCGACAGTATCAATCACGGCGACAACTGTTAGCCAACTCGGGGCGCGCGCTGGGTGCGGCGGCCCTGGCAACGCTGATGACCAAGGGTGCCGCGGTCTCCCAAGCGATGCCGGTTGCCCGTTCGTCCGCTGGCCAGGTAGGTCTGCCGCATTTTTTACCCAAAGCCAAGCGCGTGATTTATTTGTTCATGTCGGGCGGTCCCAGTCATATTGACTTGTTTGACTACAAACCCGAAATGCGCGAGTTTCACGGCGAGGAGCTTCCCGAGTCCATTCGCCAGGGACAGCGATTGACGACGATGACGTCGGGCCAGAAATCATTTCCTTGCGTCGCGCCGATGTTCACATTCAAAAAATACGGCGCGCATCAGACGTGGGTCAGCGAGTTGCTGCCTCACACGGCTTCGATCGTTGACCAGATCACAATCGTCAAGTCGATGCACACCGAAGCCATTAACCATGACCCGGCCATTACGTTGATCAACACGGGACGGCAACAACCGGGGAAGCCCTGCATGGGCTCGTGGATCAGTTACGGGCTGGGCAGTATGAACGAAAACCTGCCCACGTTTGTGGTGATGATTTCTCGCGGCAAAGGTGCCCTGCAAGCTCTCTATTCGCGGCTATGGAGCAGTGCCTTTCTGCCGTCCAAACATCAAGGTGTCAAACTCCGCGCCGGTAGTTCGCCGGTCCTGTATCTCGACGATCCGGACGGCATTGATCGTACCATGCGCCGCCGCATGCTGGACGGCATCGCCAAAATCAACCAGTTACACTTCGATACGATGCAGGATCCGGAAACGCTAACGCGAATCTCGCAATACGAGCTGGCTTTTCGAATGCAGACTTCGATGCCGGAACTCACGGATTTGTCGTCGGAGCCGGACCATACATTCCAGATGTATGGTGCGGACTCCCGCAAACCGGGAACGTTTGCCCGCAATTGTGTGATCGCCCGTCGGCTCGCCGAACGCGGCGTCCGTTTTATTCAGCTCTATCATCGCGCCTGGGATCAACACGGCAATCTGCCCAAGGATCTTCGCAGCCAATGCAACGATGTGGATCAAGCCTGCGCGGGCCTGGTCAACGATCTAAAACAGCGTGGCATGCTGGATGATACCTTAGTCATATGGGGAGGAGAATTCGGTCGGACCATTTATTCACAGGGTGCACTGACCAAGGACAATCATGGCCGCGATCACCACGGTCGCGCCTTTACCATCTGGATGGCGGGTGCTGGAATCAAACAAGGATTTGAATACGGCAAAACGGATTCGCATTCATACAACATCGTCGAAAATCCGGTGCACATTCGCGACATGAACGCCACGATCCTTCATCAACTGGGTATCGATCACAATCGGCTGACATTCAAATTCCAGGGACTGGACGAAAAACTGACCGGTGTCGAACCAGCCCATGTGGTCCAGGATATCTTGATCTAGCCGCCCGCCGGGAATTCGATTCGTTGAATGATCCGGGGGTTGGGGGCCACACTCACTCAAACACGTTGAACAAGTGGGCGAGTTCGTCGTCGATTTCGTGTGGAGACTCTTCGGCATGGTAATGGATCGTCTGCGCGATGATCTCTCGGAGCTTGTCCCGGTACCGCTGCCGCAGCCGGTGCACCGCCACTTTGACGGCGCCATGGCTCATGCCGAGTTGTCCGGCCAGGTTTGCGTAACGGACGTGTTCGCCGAGACTGAGTTGCGATTTGAGTTTGTCGAACAACTCGCTTTTGCCACTTCGCGCGTATTCTTGTTCGAGCAAATGCATCGCCTGGTCCAGCACCGCCAGGGCCCATTGTCGATCAAACAGTTTTTCGGGTGACAAATCGTGGCTTAACTGGGATTGAAATTTGCGGTCCGCCGTGGCGAAATCAAAGTCTAGCCGCTGAAACTTTCCGCCTCGCTTCTCAGCCGAGTCTTTCCGCCACTGTTGCACCATAAAGTTTGAAAGCGAGGTTATCAAAAACGTACGGAACCGGCCTCGAGCCGGGTCGGACAGTTCCAGGCGATTGTTTTCCAACAGGTGCGCGAAAAAACTCTGCGTGAGTTCTTCGGCGTCGCTCTTTGAATATCCCTTGCGCCGCACAAATGCATATAGAGGATACCAATACGAGGCGCATAAATCTTCCAGCGCCTGCCGCGCAGCTGCCGTTCCGACGCCGGCAGCCTGGATAACTTGGCTCCAGGAAGTTGTCGCAAAGCGGCGTTGTTGAAACTGGGGAAAACTGCTGCTGGGTGTATCCATCACGTCAGGGCGTTCGCGCGGCATTCGACGGGTTAAAAAGAAAACCGGATTTGTCAATCATACTTTGAAAAAATTGTTCGCCGCTAGCAAAGATCGCTTGATATTTTTCCTGGAATATTTTTTATCTGTCGTTTTTCATTACGAAATGGGCATGGCACGTACAAAACCCAAGTTCGACGCAGCTTTGTCGCGCGTTTGGTTTCCCCATCGAGGGACTTGGTTGAATCGGGCATGGCGCCGCGCGGCGGCTGCAGTTGACTTTGCGTATGGACTGATTTACAAACTCGTGATCCCCCGCGTTTGAGAGGCGCCCCAGTCATCAAAAAGCGACGGAGCAATGAACCGAATACAGCTTGGCCCGCTAGCCAAAATCCCTGCCCCACCACAATCAAAACCTAAACACTACTTTGAACAACTCTTTCCTCAACCGACCGGATTCGAACACGCATTGTTCATTCCAATGCATTACGAATCCAATTACTCTTACCCGTTGATTGTCTGGTTGCACTCCTGCCACAGTGACCAGCGGCAATTGTTGAAGATCATGCCGGAGATCAGCACGCGAAACTACATTGGCGTTTCGTTTTGCGGGCCGGACGCACTGGCCAACGGAGGATACGGCTGGATTCAATCGCCGGATTCCATTGAGACTGCCGGCCAGCACCTGCAGCGCTGTCTGGATCTTATCGCCAGCCGCTTCAACGTCAATCATCAACAGATTTATATCGGCGGCTTGGGCCAGGGCGGAACAATGGCTTTCCGTGTGGCCTTCGAACGACCGGATTGTTTTGCCGGGGTGGCGTCCATCGGTGGCGGACTGCCGGTGAACCTCAAACCGCTGAATAATTGGTTGAAATGCCGGGAGCTGCCAGTGTTCTGGTCGCAAGGGCGCCGGTCCACCAGCTTTCCGGAAACCAATCTCTGTCAGCAGTTGCGGTTGCTGCACATCGCGGGTTTCTCAGTCACCTTGCGGCAGTACCCGTGCGGCAACGAAGTGCCCGACCAATGCCTGGCGGACTTCAATCGCTGGGTCATGGAACAGATTGCTAAATCGGGCGAAAGCAGCATTATCTGCTAGCGGGCGAATTGCCCGGATTGACCGTTAATTTACTGCCGGATTTCTGCGCGCCGGCGAGCGGCCTTGCGATGGTAAATGCTGGATTGACATTCGCACGAGGGTTTCGGTACATACTCGCGACTTTGACTCAAGATCCAGCCCGAGTTGACCGACAACGCGAGCATTTTCTGTCATGGACCGATCGATGGTACCCTTTTCGCCGTCAAAAC
Organism: Pirellulaceae bacterium; assembly: GCA_041599835.1. Lineage (GTDB taxonomy): Bacteria > Planctomycetota > Planctomycetia > Pirellulales > Pirellulaceae > CAJQPP01. The sequence goes on along the minus strand of JBFILF010000235.1, from coordinate 2,271 downwards.
GCTCTCAACACTGGAATCGATTGGTCGCGTCGTTGCAGGATCGCCTATCCTGTACCGCCGCTGGCCACGCCTGCCTGACGAAATGTCTGGAGAATCAACAAGCCAAGCGACCGGTGACATCCACTGGACAATCGCAACCTATTCAGTTGGCTGAGATAGCCGAACGGGTACGCGCCTACCTCGATCCGTTGTTGCGGTGCCGTGGGCTGCAGATTGCCGTGGAGCCATTTGGGAGTTATTCCGTGGCTCTGGATCAAGACCACGTCGACAACGTGGTGTTTTGTCTAATGCTGGACGCGGCGACGCATGCACCCTCGGGTACGACCATCGAATTTCATGTCGGGTGTTATGGTGCTGATTTGGAAATTGAGGTTTGTCACGCCGGACCCAGAAACGCAAATATCCTATCGCCAATTCACAGCTTGCTGATGGCAGCGATGCACGAGACGCTGCCGGGCAGTCGCCTGCAAGAGCTGAAATGCCCGCAAGGCGGACGGGCGCTGCACGTTTCTATTCCGATGGGTTCCAAGCAACGGGCTGCTTGATATCGGTACAAAGATGTTGGAAGGACTGATTCAAGGATGAATAACTGGCAAGACACGGTGCGAGGGGGCCGCCATTGGCTGGCCCAAACCAGTCCGGCGACCCGAGGTTGGTTGATTATCGGCATCCTGGGTTTGGTGTTGGCCATCGGCTGGCTTTGCCAATCCGGCAACCAAAATCAACCCGTGAAATTGTTCACCTCCCGTGACCTCTCCAACGACGAGATTGGCATGATGGAGTTGGCATTCGGCAATGCCGAGTTAAATGACTACGAGGTACGCGAGGGTGCAATCTGGGTGCCTCGATGGCAGCGGCCCGATTATCTCAAGGCCTTGCGCGAGTACCCGGCAATACCAGCTGACTTGGTAGCCCATCGACAGGATTCAACGATTGAAAGACTGTTTCCATCGCGATACGACCAGCGGCAAAAGCAGCTGGACCAAAAACGTCGGCGAATCCGGGACATGGTCCAGCAGTTGAGTTTTGTGCAGCATGCGATGGTCGACTACGACGAAGCCAAAAGTGCAACGCCCTTTTCTGATTTACAACGAGCGGCCATTGTGACCATCAAGCCGAACAGTTTTCGGAAACTTGAGCCACCCGAAATCAAGGCGGTGCGGGACCTGGTTAGCGGCGCCGTGGCGGGACTCAAGCCTTCCGACGTGATAGTCACCGATACGCACGCCAACCGATCCTATTCGGGCGCTCATCCGTTTCCCAGCGAATTGGTCCGGCCGCTGGCCCAAGTCAAAAATCTCGAAGAAGCCATTTACGAACAGAAAATCCGCAACGCCTTAGAAGCCTATCCCGGCATCCGTGTCATTGTCGAAGTTGTGATCGATCCGGTGTTGCACCGTCGATTGGACCAGCGTCAAGTCGACAGCGAGCCGACTGTCGTCTCCAAAACGTTTCAGCGGGAGACTTACCAGCCCACCCAACCGATAGTACGGCCATCGGGCCCCACGCATATGAGCGCCGGAACCAACAGCCGTATCCAGCTACCCAGTTGGGCGGGGCAGACCGATCTGACTCGTTCCATGGAAACGACTGAATCCGTCGCCAGCGGCACGTTTGAGACCAAGGAAACAGCTGGGCTGACCGTCCGCAGCGTGCGCGTTTCCATTGGCATCGCCGAGCGCTGCATCGATCATCTGGCCTGCCGACAATTTCCCGGCGTCCAAGAACTTGCCGAACACGGCGCGCCAGCCGTATCGCGGCACCCGAGATTCGACGAAGTGTTTACCCGGGTTTCCGGAGACATTCGGCAGAAAGTCAAACCGTTGTTACCGCAATCTCAGCCGTCGGACGAACACATCGTCGTGACCGTGGATCCGCAAATTCCGTACGACTTGGATGGTGATTCATCGGAATCGACTGCAGCCCTGACTGAAACCGGGTGGTTTGCGAATCACTGGAGCACGCTGGCCATGATCGCGCTTGGTTTGCTGGCCCTGTTGGCCCTGCTGGTGCTGCGCGGGCGGCTGGCTTTCGCGCAGGGTGACCGCAACCCGATGGCAGAATCAAACCATACCGATCCCACGCCAAACTCTGGTTCGATCCAACCGGTGGCCACCATTGATATCAACGCACCGGGCATTGGTCCGCACGATGCCAACCAAGAGATTCAGCGGCAACTGGATCAATGGCGTCGCCAGAACCCGGACGTGGCCACGGCGTCGATTCGTCAATGGCTGGAAAAAGCAGGTTAAGTACATTTATCCGATCACT
>JBFILF010000234.1:0-8408 GCA_041599835.1 Pirellulaceae bacterium | reverse complement strand
CGTCACCGGCATGCCGATACGATGATCCAATTGATGCCACACCTGGCCGGCTTGATAGGCGCTCATACCGCGGCCGATCACCAAAGCGACTGAGCGCGGTTCGACGGTGGGAAAATTGTTGCTGCCCAAGTCAATCCCGCTGGTTGCCAGGCCAGAATCGACCGGCGACACGCGCACGCCAGACCGGGCTGCCTGCTTCAAGATTTGTTCAATTCTCCGCCAACGGCGCGGTTGCCCATTGAGCCCGCTGGGGATGGAAATCGTCCCGAACGAAAACTCTTTTGATTGACCGTCCGACAAAACGGCAAATGGCTTTCGAGCGACCTTAACTTTGGCGCCAATGGCTAACAGTTGCTGCAGCACTTGCGGCGCGCGGTCGTCCCGCCAGTCGATCAGATAAGCGACCGGTGTTTGGCCTGGCTCAAATTCGTTTGCCTGCCGCGCACCCAGTTTGGCGGCCGGCAGGCCACGGGTGTCGATGGCTTGTTTAAGGTTGATTTGTTTCAGGTTAAATGCCAGCGGCAATGTCCAGGCGGATACATCGTAGAAAATGCTTTCTCGAAATTGTTTGCGGCGCTCCACGAGCGATCGCAGAAACACGAACTCGGACTGCTCCGCCGGCACCACCAGGCTGCCGGCTGTGATGGCCCGCCCGTCGACCACGGTATCTTGCTCGGCCCAATAACATTTCAAATCGTGCCGCAACAGGATGTCGGCGAAGGCCTGCAGACGCGAACGATTATCGGCCGCTTGAAATACGTAAGCCTTGACCGGATGCCGGGCGGCCTGGTCCAACGACGTTTGATAAAAGTCGCGTTTGTATTCAATCAGTTTCTCACGCAAATCCGCCGCGGCTCGCAAACTGGACAGCGACGCCGTGAACTGGTTGCGAATCGTATCGGAAAACCGAATCACCCCGTTTTGATTTTCCTGCACATGACCGCGCGAGCTGCCCTGTTCAAATAAAATACCGATCGAGCCGTGCAAATCCGGATAGGTCGACCCCTTGCCCATATAAAAGTCGTCAAACACTTCCTGGGTGAAATACAGCGACCCGATCTGGTCGAGATCCCGCGCGTGGTATTTGGCGATTTCGCGGGTCAGCTCGATGTTGTCACGGGGTGTCAGCGGATTGGTGCGCTGCGGAATGCCCGGTTGAAAGAAAAACGTGGAGTTGGTTCCCATTTCGTGAAAGTCCAAAACCACGTTTGGCTTCCAGGCGTGGTACCACCGCATCCGAGCGCGGCTTTCCGGGTGCTGCAGCGGCAGCCAATCGCGGTTCAGGTCAAACCAGTAGTAGTTTACGCGCCCCGGTGGCCAGCCCTGGTTGTGCTCCACGTGGGCCGGGTCCGGGTTGGGAACGCGGCCGCGAAACGTGTTGGCCCACCGCGCGAAACGATCAAAGCCATCCGGGTTTAACGACGGATCGAGCAGGATCACGCATTGATCGAGAATGCGATTGATCTCGTCACCTTGAGCAGCGGCCAGGTAGTGAGCAACCAGCGGCGCCGTATTCGTGGCGCTCGACTCGTCTCCGTGCACGCCGTATCCCATATTCATGACCATGGGAAGATCGTCGATCGAAATCCGGTCGGCGTTGGCTTTGGTCAGTCGCCGATGGGCCGCGCGGATTTCCCCAATTCTTTCGTGGTTGGCCGGCGACGTGATGGTCAGCAGCAACAGCGGACGGCCGCCGTGCGACTTGCCGTATTCGGCCAGCTCCACGCGCGGCGAGGCTGCCGCCACGGCGCGCAAGTACGCCACGACTTGATCGTGCCGCAAGTGCCGGTGCCCGATTTCGAAACCGAAAAACTGTTTGGGCGTGGGGATGGCGTAGTCAACGGCCACATCCTGCGGCCAGTATATCGTCGGGCGGGGTGGTTGGCCCGCTTGCTGGGCCGCCGCCACCACGGCGATCAGCAAGCTGGTAATGAAAAAGACCGTCAACGTGGCAGCCGGACGCGATGCGAATGGACGTTGCGAAATGAAACATCGTGAACTGGATGTCATGGTTGGGTGTCAAGATGAAATGATGCAAGATGTTGATCGACAATTCCCCAGTATAGTTGTGGGTCAATCGGTTGGGGCGCGATTGGAAAAGAATCCCACCCGCCCACGGCATGACGACGGTGAAGCAACGTGCCTTGTCGGGTTTGATGCCCAAACTCTAGAATGCCGGCTCAACTGATTCGAACAACGTCACCGGTCGCTGTGCCGCTGCGGTAAACTCGCCATGTCGAAAACCAAGACCAAATCCGCTATTCAACCGACGCGGGAAGAGGACTACCCCGAGTGGTACCAGGAGGTGATCAAGGCGGCGGACCTGGCGGAGGTCTCGCCCGTCCGCGGATGCATGGTGATTAAGCCTTGGGGGTTCGGTATCTGGGAAAACATGCAACGGGTGCTGGACGGCATGTTCAAAGCCACCGGCCACGAGAATGCCTATTTTCCGCTGTTCATTCCTAAACATTTCTTGGAGCAAGAAGCCGAACACGTCGAAGGGTTTGCCAAAGAATGCGCGATCGTGACCCATCACCGTTTGGAACCCGGGCCCGATGGCAAGTTGGTGCCGGCAGGACCGCTGGAAGAACCGCTCATCATTCGACCGACCAGCGAAACGATCATCGGTCACATGTTTGCCAAGTGGGTGCAGTCGCATCGCGATTTGCCCATCTTGATCAACCAGTGGTGTAACGTCGTGCGGTGGGAGATGCGGACGCGACTGTTTCTGCGGACGGCCGAGTTCCTGTGGCAGGAAGGCCACACCGTTCACGCCACCAGCGAAGAGGCCTGGCAGGAAACTCGGCAAATGCTCGACGTCTATGCCGACTTTGCCGAGAACTACATGGCCATGCCCGTCATCAAAGGTGAAAAGACGGTCGGCGAACGATTTCCCGGCGCCGTATCGACACTGACGATTGAAGCGATGATGCAGGACCGCAAAGCGCTGCAGGCCGGCACGTCGCATTTTCTCGGTCAGAACTTCGCCAAGGCACAGGACATCAAGTTTCAAAGCGAGTCCGGCGAATTGCAGTTCGCTTGGACGACTTCCTGGGGTTTGTCGACGCGAATGGTCGGTGCGCTAATCATGACGCACTCGGATGACGACGGCCTGGTGTTGCCGCCCAAACTGGCTCCCAAGCACGTCGTGGTGTTGCCGATCTACCGCAGCGACGAGGAAAAATCCCAGGTACTCGCCTACTGCGATTCCCTGGAGCGTCGGCTCCGCGAGAAATCTTATGGTGGCGTTCCGCTGGGTGTGATTCGTGACGACCGCGACATCCGCGGTGGCGAAAAAAAGTGGTACCACATCAAACGGGGCGTGCCGTTGCGAGTGGAAATTGGTCCCCGCGACGTGGCCAGCGACAAAGTATTCGTCGGCCGGCGCGACCAGCCCAAACCGAGCGACATGGAATGCGGCGAATTTACCGCTAACGTCGCGCAGATTTTGGACGACATCCAGGACGGTTTGTACCAGCGGGCCCTGCAATTGCGGACTGAAAACACCCGCGACATCGATTCCCTGGAGGAATTCCAGGAGTTCTTCACGCCGCAGTCTGAAAACAAGCCCGAGATTCACGGCGGATTTGCCGTCTGCCAGTTTCACGAATGCGAAGAACTGGATGAGATTCTCAAACGATTAAAAGTCACGATTCGTTGCGTTCCGCTGGACGACCAGTCGCGTCCGGGCACCTGCATCTTTACCGGAAAGCAGTCGCAGCAGATCGGCGTGTTTGCCAAGGCATATTGATCCGGCAAAATTCCTCGATCCGATAAGCCGGTGGCGGCGTAGAAACGAAAGCGGCGCAGAAACGAAATGGTAGGAATTGATGGCGGAGGCAAAACCGCATAAACCCGTGTTGCGATTTGCAGCGGTTTTTTCGCGACACCTTCCGGCAATCGAATGGGCTTGCCAAACTGCCAGTCGGCAATGGGGTCCCATCGAAATGGCCAGTCCCGATTTCTCGTTCGAACAAACCGGTTACTACCAATCCACGATGGGATCCGACTTGATCAAACGGCTGGTTGCCTTCCGCGATTTAATCGATGCTCCCGAACTAGTGGAATCGAAACTGCAATCCAACCAGTGGGAACGCCAACTGAAACAAACAGGGCAGTACCCCGAATCGAGACCGATCAACATCGACCCGGGGTACCTGACGGAAGCCAAAGTGGTATTGGCCACCATGAAAGATCGCGACCACCGCCTGTACCTGGATCGGGGCGTGTTTGGCGAGGTAACGTTGTTTTATCAGCTGCCGGGCCGCTGGGCCCATTCGCGGTGGACGTATCCGGATTTTCAATCAGCCGACTATCACGATTTTTTTTCCAGGGCACGTCAGTTTCTCCGCGATTGCTTGCAAACCCGAGGCGACTGAAACTACACTTGCTAAACTTCGTTACCGCGGACTGACTTCGCGAATGCCATGAAAAAATTTCTTCTGCTAATTGTGTTGGCGATGGTTCTCGGCATGGCCGGCGGCTTTATCGCCAATTTTGTCGTGACTTACGGCGTCAAAGAGAATTTTGACCACTGGGGGATCGAAAAAAGCGACGAAAACATTACGGAGATCATCGGCAAGGAGGCGGAGAAATAAATCCGCCGCGCTGACCGGGTCGATGCGATCAACCGGCAATTCTGCGGGTCTACCGCCCAGCTAGTCCTGCCGACGAATTCGACTGGCGTTTACCGGATTTTCGATTTCGAATAAGCTCGCAGACGAGCCAGAAACACGTCAGGCAGACCCCCATGATCGAGTGACTCATGACGACGAAACGACATTGGTGCGCGGCAATCGGCGCTGTTTTATTTTCGGCTGGATTGCTTTTGGGCGCGACGCTGTTGCGACCGGATCAAGACCCATCGCGGGTGGCTTCCGTTTTCGCCAACCGGCTGACTCCCGTTGCCATGCTGCATCCACGGCAGCAAAGTTCCCCGCAGGAAACGGCCGGGGGTCAATCGGAACCAACGGATTACGAACCATTGTTCGAAGGATGGGACGACCCGGCTTTGGCGTTGTTCATCAGCGGCCGGCAACACGGCTATATCGAACCGTGCGGATGTACCGGGCTGGATCGGCAAAAAGGTGGATTGTTGCGACGGCACACGCTGCAGAAACAGATCATGGACAAGGGATGGAACGTAGTCAGCATCGACGCGGGAAATCAGGTCAAACGGTTTGGCAAACAGGCACACCTAAAACTGTCCACCACTTACCAGTGCCTGTGTAGCACGATGAACTACCAGGCGATCGGGTTTGGCCCCGACGACCTGAAAGTACCGGTGATCGAATTGCTGCAGATCATGGCCAATCACGGCGGCAGCGACAATCCCTTCGTGTCCGCCAATGTGATCCTGTTCTCACCGGAGTTCACCCACCGTTACCGGGTGATCGAAGTGGCCGGTAAACGAATTGGCATCACGGCTGTTATTGGTGATGAACATCTCACGCAACTGCCGCCCTCGTCCGATTTGCGCACGCAGGCTGCCGATTCGGCGTTGCGCGAAGTTATCCCGCAGCTGACTCGCGAGAATTGCGACCTGACGGTGTTGATCTCACATACGTCACTGGAGCAAAGTCGCCAATTGGCAGGCGACCATCCGGCGTTCGACATCGTGATCACCACCGGCGGATCCGGCGAACCGACTCTGTATCCGGAGAAAATTCCCGCACCCCGCAGCAACCACGTCACTCAAATGGTCCAGGTGGGCGTCAAGGGCATGTATGTGGGTGTCGTTGGTATTTTCCCCGGCGCAGCCAATCCGATCCGTTACCAGCGGATTCCGTTGGATGCCCGCTTTGAAGACTCGCCTGAAATCAAAGAAAAGTTTTTGAACTACCAAAACCAATTGCAAACCATCGGCCTGCAAGGGCTGGGGCTGTCGCCGACACGCCATCCATCCGATCGCGAGTATGTCGGTTCTGAAACGTGTGCCGACTGTCACGATACGGCGTTCGATATTTGGGAAAACGGTGTCGAAGGCAGCGGCGACGAGGTCGGCCCGCATGCCCGGGCCACGCTCGACCTGCTGGAGCCAACCGAACGAGTATGGGTCAAGCGGCACTATGATCCGGAATGTCTCAGTTGCCACGTGACCGGCTGGAATCCGCAAAAATACTTTCCCTATGAAACGGGATACCTGGAACTGGGCCACGAACATCTGCACGGAAACGGTTGCGAAAATTGCCACGGCCCCGGTTCCAAACACGTGGCCGCGGAAAACGGGGACATCGATGTGGATGAAGCCACTCGCGTTCAGTTTTACAAAGAGATGATCGTCACCCTGGAACAGGCCAAACAACAATTGTGTTTTGAATGCCACGACCTGGATAACAGCCCGGACTTTCACGAGGATGACGCTTTCGAAAAGTACTGGGCCAGAATCGCGCATGACGAAGACGAATAAAATTAGCGGGCGCCGGCGACGCGTGCCGACTGCAAGCGGCGCCTGACCCAGCAACCCACCTGCCGAGGGAGCGCCCCCCTTTACTCCCGGTGAGACGACAGCCTGTGCAGGCCGGTTAGCTTTGCGTTGGCGCGACAAAAGGGGCAAAAATTCCGGTGCAAAAGTGTCAACCACGGGCGACGTTGTGGCATGCCAACCGCCAATGCTTTCCGCCGTGGGGCCCGTCGATCATTTGCCAGATCGCGGGAAAAGAAACATACTTGATTCATGTCTGAAACCAAGCACGATGAACCGCACGCCGAAATCCCCGAATCGGAAGACCTCACCGGTCAGACGCTGGGCAACTACCTGTTGATCCGTCGGCTGGGTCGCGGCGGGATGGCCGACGTGTACTTGTCCCAGCAAACCGGACTGAACCGGCCGGTGGCCATCAAAATCCTGCGCCGCGAGCTGGCCCGAGATCGGCGTTACGTTCATCGGTTTCACCGTGAAGCGGAAGCGGCGGCGGGGCTGATCCAGGCCAACATCGTGCAAATCTATGAAGTGGGCGAATTCGATGACTTGCACTTCATCGCCCAGGAATATGTCCGCGGTCAAAATCTCCGCCAATACCTCAATCGGTTTCAAACTGTTGAACCGGTGCTGGCGGTAAGCATCATTCGCCAAGTCGCTTTGGCATTGCAACGGGCATGCGAACAAGGGGTGATCCACCGCGACATCAAGCCGGAAAACATCATGCTCGCGCCTAATGGCGAAGTAAAAGTGACCGACTTTGGCCTGGCCCGCATCATGGATGACAACCGGACCGATTTGACTCAGATCGGCATAACGATGGGCACGCCGCTGTACATGAGTCCCGAACAAGCCGAGGGGAGTCGCGTCGATACGCGAAGCGACATCTACTCACTCGGCATCACAGCCTATCACATGCTGGCGGGCCAGCCGCCGTTCGAAGGTGAAAACGCGCTGACGATTGCCGTGCAGCACGTGAAACAGGAGCCACCGCCCTTGGAAATGTTGCGGCCCGATTTGCCCAAGGGCCTGTGCGCGATGGTGCACAAGATGATGGCCAAATTGCCCGGTGATCGTTTTCAGCATCCGTCGCAACTGCTGAAGGAATTACGAACGTTGGACATCGACGACGTGATCGATTGGGATCGTCTGACGGAAAAATTGGCGGTCAGCGATTCGGCCACAGGCAGCCAGTTGTGGACAGTGCCGCAAACGCGGCTGGAGGTCACCCGCCAGTTGGAATCGATCATGACGGGTCATTTTCGCCCGTGGTGGCAGTCGGCGTGGTTGTGGATCGGCCTGGTAGTGATGGCCGGCGCTGGCGGCCTGGTCGGTTCGCTGTACGCGATCAACCATCCACCCGCGTCATTGGACAGGAAAACGGTCGATTCCAATCGGGTCCGCAAAATGGCCAATGCCGAACTGCAATACTTGCACGCCTATTTCAACGAGCAATTGGACAACGAAGTGGCCTCCGAGCAGTTGTGGCTGGCCGTCTCCGAATACTTTCCCGAGTACTCCGACACCGGCGAAGACCCGTTCAACCGGCTGTTCAGTCGCAAGGCGGACGAGCGGTTGGGCGATTTCTATCTTCGCACCCAGCAATATGACAAGGCGCTGCAGGTGTATGAACGGTTGGCCTCACTGGAGGAACAAGAAACAAGATTTCGACTCGTTGGGCTGGCCGGACAGACCATCATTTACGATCTGTTGGACCAGGTAGAGAACGTGCGAGACAACTTGTCGATTTTGCAAAACGAGGTGGACAATCTGGGCAACGACTACTTGCGAACCCGGATCAACGAGTTGCTGAACAAGTATCTGCGTTCGCGGTATTGACCCGTTCGCGTTCACTGTCGCATCGATGTGAAACGCCGCTGTGACGATACCAACGAATCGCTAATCGGCCGGGACACGACAAACGAATCCTGGTCATCCATCCGCGATGTGAATTCCGCGCGGCCTGGAACCGTTTCCAATTGGTAGG
>JBFILF010000233.1:0-8430 GCA_041599835.1 Pirellulaceae bacterium | reverse complement strand
TCAAGCGCCCAGTCCACGACCCGTCGTTCCAGGTCAGTTCCATGGCGGTGCACATCCCAACACATGGCTTCCAGTTCATCGTTGAGCCACTGCTGGACAAAGGCAGTGTTTTTGAGCAGCCCTTTGCCGGTCGTTAACCAGTTGTTTTTTGCCACGGAAATGGCTTGGGCAATCGGATGGCGCGTCAATACGACGGTGTGCACGTCGAATTGCTGGTCGATCCAATCGACCATCGCCTTGGCATCAGTGATCTTGAGGCAGATGCGGTCATTAATGAAATGAAAGTCGCGACTCCAGAACTTCCACGGACAATTGGCCCGAATCTGACCACTCAAAAGCCCCTTGACATAAGACTGCAAAATTCCCGCCTCGTCGGCATCCGGGCAGGCAATTTGACTGTAGGCAAACACGGGCAGGCGATTGATATTGGCGGAACTGATCGAATACAGCCCGAACGGCTGATCGCTGAACATGACGCCGCGGTTGACGCCGATCACCTGCATCAGCAATGTGCTGCCACTTCGGCGTGACGCGTACAAACAGATGGGTTTTTTCGTTGGCCGGCAGCGCACCCCAAAACGCCAGATCAGCTCTTTAGCCATCTGCGCGCAGGCAGTCCGCAACGGCGGCTTGGCCTGACCGGTTTGCGAGTCCGGAGCACGCAGCGATTTGGCAAGATTCGAAACGTTAACAGACAAAACTGGACTAACCTCTAACGTACCAATCAATCTCATCCAGTGACGACAGATGACACAGGCATGTTGGCATCACTGCTCGGTTCAATGTCGGCTTTTTTTTCGGAAAATGATTCCCAGTTCTCGACCAGGTGCCAGAGGTTTGCGACGCCCAGAAAAACCGCAACCATGATGGCGGTGGAGCGGATACCACCGATATTGTAATCTCGAAACAAGGAGGCTGTCGTGATCACAACAATAAGGCTTCGCAAAAGCTCTTGTTCGTATGCAAACCGCGAGGGACGACATATCCGCAGCACCGGAATGAGGTACAACAGCGCATAGATCGATGTGACAACGACGCCCAGTTCCACGGCCTTCGTGATGAACGTGTTGTGGAACGTCGTGCCGGCGCCGCTATACCCACCCCTACGCAAATGTTTCCTGGCCGCTTCGGACAAGTCAGCCGATGAACCAAAACCGTGACCGGTCATCGGCTGCTCCTCGACCAGCGAAATCGCATACTGCCAGGCCACGTCTCGCCCGGACAAGCCTCGCTCCAATCGTAGATAGCCTGCCACACCAGGAATCTCGGCAAGTTGAGGCCAGATTGCGAACGGAAATAACAGGAAAAACATCAGGCTGCCGACAAACAACGGTCGGCTTCGGCGAAACAACTCCGGCAACACAAAATAAGCACCAGCAATCACCACACCAAAGATCGCACCGCGCCCCTGTGACACCACCAGACCGGCCAACACCATGACCAGACAAATGGCATACATCAGACTGCGCGTTTTGCGAAATAAGTACAGGCAGCAGAACAGCCCCAACGCCATTTGCAACGCGTGGCCCTCGGCATGTTCAAATATTCCACCGCTTGCAATCAAACCTGAGAACTGGGAGTAGGTAGGCTTGTTTCTCAGCGGAATGCCCGCTAGGGAATCGATGCCCATCGCGCCGACATACGAAGGAATGGCCAACAGTGCGCTGCCGATCGCCACAATCTTGGCAAAGGTATCAAACAACCGACGATCGGCAATGAAACAAAGTGGTAACAGCAAGTAGGTGGCGTACGCGACAATCGTATAAGCGGCAAACGTACCGAGCTGTTCTCGGCCATGGAAATAAATCGTGACTCCGCCAAAGAAGATCGTAAATAAATGCAGCGGCCAGGCGGCCAGCAGCGCCGGCTGAATAAGGTGTTTTGGGTACGTCGCCAAAAACAGAATAGCCGCGAAACAGGCTACGACAAATGCGCCCACGGCGGCCCGGACTCCCTCGAGCTCAATGACAAACTGCGTGTCATAAGCGACACCAGCGGCAAAGGCCGCGATCAGGCAGGCAACAACTAGTTCTTTCCGATATTTCACTGAATCATCTACAACAATTCATTTCTGCATTTGCCGGGCCTGATCGGCGGTCGGCGAGGATTCGAGTTGCACACTGCCGGCCGGCGGATGTGTCCCGCCGAATGATGCTATATCTAACAGTCGGGCGATGTCGCCATGGTCGACGAAACAGGATTCCGGCAGCGACTCAATACCGCGTCGCATCACGGCGTAATCATCGGAAGTCATTTTGGCGAACAACGATTTCAGGTGGTCGGCCACCGGAGACTCCAACGTTAAACCCAATCCGCGCTGGCGGACCACTCGTCCGGTTTCATGCGCGGCTATGGCCAGCGCCGGAATTCCGAAATAACCGCCCTCGTAAAGCCGATTTGGTATCAGCCAAAGTGAATTGTCTCCGTCATCAAGGTCGACACACCAATTGAAATGGACTTTGGAATAGATATCGGGAAATTCGGTGGGAGCCACGTATTGCCCGTCATATACCATATTGTCTCGTTGACAAATCACATCCATCAGTTTTTGTTCGCCAAGCAGCGACACCCAACCTCGCAGATAGATTCTCACACGATCCGGCAGCGCGTCGGCCAACTCGGTCAAGATTTCAAGGCTCTTGGCACAACGGATATTGCCAAACCAACCGATCGTCCACTGGGGTTCAGGTTCCGTGATCGTGTAAGGGATTTGCCTCGGCAATTGGGACATTTGTTGGCTGGGCCACTTGTTTTCCAGCAGGAATGACTGGCCATTGTACCGCTGCATCGGTTGAAAATAATTTCTCAGGAATGCCGGCGAGCTGACGACCAGCAAATGACACCGAGCCAAAACACGCCTTTCCAGCCATCGCAACAACGTGCCCCGGATGCCTCGAACCGTCAAAGCCGGGTGGATATCCAAAGCCTCATACACCAGCGGTGCTCGCGATCGCGTGACCACCTTGCCAAACATTGCCAGCAGCGCCAGGTCTAGATTTCGTGCGTAAATCAATGCGGCAGAACGCCACATGTGTCGATGTCGATGAAAAATCCTCAAAGCCTGTAGAAATACAGAAATTCGTTTCAACAACTTCCGCTCGGTGGTCTTGCCAAGCTCGATATTGGGCCAGTCAGGTACAAATTCCTCGTTGTACCGCGTGCGCCGAAAGCTGAAACTGACCAGGGCAACGCCTTCGTTCAAAAAGCCCCGGGCTCGCTTCTGAACCGCACTATCGGTGCAGTCCGGGGTCACGTAAATCAGGCAACCCGGCGACACTTTTTCGCGGTCGTCGGTCGATGTGATTGCATTATCCATATTCGTGAAGATACTGGCCGGGATTGCCGCGCTTAAGGCCCATCACAGAACTTCGATTCTGGGAAGGCCTTGTCGATGACCTGCCCTCACCACTCATCATCATCCAGACGGTCAAGCGGTCGGTACCCGGCCGTTAGATCGCCACTGAAACCATGACTTGACGGGCTGGGCGCTGTGTTGAGCGTGCACCATCCGCAACAAAGCTTCAAATTTGTCGATGGCATTTTCGCGGTGGTAACTTCGTGCACGTTTTACACAGTTCTCTTGCAACGCTTTATACCTGGCCGGCGTGCGCCGAAAGGCATCCAATTGGTTAGGCAATCCGTCTAACGAATTCCAGGGTACCACCAATCCGAGTTCGTTTTCGGACACTTCATGACCGAGGGGCCCGTCCTTGTCAGAAATCGCCAGTATTGGCGTTCCGGTAAAAATGGATGGAATGAGTTTGCTGGGAAAGAACGAACACCCGACGCTCGATTTTTGCGGAATCACAAACCAATCGGCCGCATGAATCGCGTTTAAAAATTCTGATTGCGGTAACAATTTGTCAAATTTGAACCTGTCATCACCTTGGGATTCCACCCAGCGTCGCACGGGCTCGGCCTCGCTGCCCTCGCCGCGAATCTGGAAATGAAAATTGCCGTCCTCTTGGCTCAAATCCCGGCAAAACTGCAACAATCCCTGCTTTTTGCCAATCGTTCCCGAATACAACAAGCGCGGGGATGCCGGGGGGACCCGTCCGATTTTGGGCGGTAACTGTTGAACTCGGTCATACAACGAGTTGGTTAGCCAATTCGTGCATAGATGAAGGGGCGTATTGGGACGTTTCATGGTATTCAGCTGTCGAATCATATCCGGCGAAATACTGCTCCAAACGTCCGCGCGATTGAACAGGAGCCGCTGTACCGAAGAGGCCAGACGAGCCAGCAGGCCCGGCCGAATGATTCCGCTGGCCGACGCCGCCTCGACAGGGATGTCTTGGATGTTTAACCACAACGGATCGCGAAACAACATTTTTCGCAGCGCCGCGAATGCCACACCGCCCATCAGCGGACAGTAAACCATGACGACATCAAATTTCCGGCGATGAAACAGACTTTTCAGCAGGCTAAGCGGAAAGGACAGCTCGTGAATCAAACGCGGAAATAAACTGGACGGGTTCGAAGGCACGAATATGCGGTGGCGCCTTACCGTAACTCCGTTAAGGATTTCTTGTTTGACTCGCCAGTGATTGGCGTTGACTTTAAGTTTCCATTCCGGGTAATAGGGATACGTCGTGTAAACCGTCACATCGTGCCCGCGATCTGCCAATGCTGAGCACATGTCCGAAGCCATCGCGGCAATGCCCACGCAATCCGGCTCGTACATCATGGTAATGACGAGCAATTTCAGTCGTTGAGATTCAGGCATCGACACGGCAATTGATCGTTTCGGATAAGGCAGGCCCAAGGTCGGGATGAAATGTGTTTACCCAGCTCCCTTTCCGGAAAACACAGCCCATGGCGTGCGGAACAAAATCTGTACGTCCAGCCAGATAGACCAATTACGAACGTAATAGGTGTCCCACTTTTGGAACATTTCCGCAGCGCTGTGGTCTCGACTACAAACCTGCCATTGGCCCGTAATGCCAGGTAATACCGCAGCGCGCAATTCACGAAATTCGTCGTCGAATTGTTCCAGGTGGTACACGGGCAACGGCCGGGGACCCACAAAACTCATCTCGCCCAAAAGTACATTCCACAGCTGCGGCAATTCATCCAGGCTGCTTTTCCGCAACAACGGCCCAATCACAGGAATGATTCGTGGATCGTCCTTCAGCCTGAAAGACGTGGTCCATTCCCGATAGAGCAAAGGGTCGTCCAGGTAATCGTCCAAGCGGCGCTCGGCATCCGCCACCATCGTTCGAAATTTCCACATGCGGAACGGTTTGCCATCGTGCCCGAGCCGCTCCTGACTAAAGAAAACAGGACCCCGGGAAACACACTTGATGACGACAGCGATCAAGACAATCAATGGCAACAGGAATATTCCCAATGCGACGGCTAAAATCAGGTCGGCGGCACGTTTAAAAATACGCAAAGTCGACGATTCGAGTGGGGAGCCGTCTACGCAAGCTCCCGCTACCGCAACTCCATTGAGGGATGATCCCCCCATCGGCTGTTGTTTGGGTTTGCTGGACGTTGTCGCAGGGCGCTCGATCAAACTCACCGACCATCTCCTTCGCCTTCAATGAGCGCCTGTGGCGTCTGTGAATGCGCTGGAACCTCGCCAGCAGTTAATCCCTCTTCATGCCAGTTCGACGAATAACGCTTGCGCGCCGCATGCCCCATGCCGGTGGCCACGATGCCCAACAGATTGACGTCAAGCCGTTGCAGCATCTCTTTGGCCCGCTTGGCCCGCGGTCGGCTGTCTCGAGTCATCTTCAACGTGAGGACAACACCGTCTGTGCGGGAGGCGATAACGCCGGGATCGGATGCCTCCAGAAATGGCTCCGTGTCAATCAGAACATGGTCGTACGAGTTTCGCACCATGTTGATTAACTCACCAAACTTTGCCGAGGCAAACAGCTCGACCGGTCCAACAGGCAGCTGACCGGCGGGCAGCAGCCACAAATTGTCCACGGCGGTCTGGCAAATGACGTCCGCCGGTTCCACATCCGAGGCAATGATCGACGCCAATCCCGTTTTGGGTGGATCGAGGCCAAACATCTGGTATTGAGACTGCTGGCGCAGATCGGCATCGATCAGCAGCACACGTTTTCCGGTTTGCGCCAGGCTGATCGCCAGGTTGGCTGCCACCGTACTGGCTCCGTCTTGCGCACCGGTGCCGCTTATTTGAATCACCGCGGATTTTTCAGGCGGGCGGTTGAAAAACAGGGCGGTGCGAAGCGACCTAAACGATTCGGCCGGCTGCGAGCGAGGTTCAAAATAGGTGCACAGCATCGGGTCGCACGTGTTACCGGCAGCATTGCGCCGAATGGACTTCGGCGCCTCAGCAAACTTGGGTATTTGCCCAACAACCGGCAGACCGAGTTGTTGTTGAATTTGTTCGCATGATCGAAAACTGCCGTCGCGCAGATCAACCAGAAATGCCAACATGCATCCCAGCAGCAGTCCCGCGAAAGCGCCCGCCGGTAACATGATGCGGCGGCTCGGGCTAACTTTCGACCCCAACCGGGGAGGCGCAATCACTCGAGTTTCGAATCCCCCAAAGTCCTTGACCAGACTGGCTTGCTGCAACCGGTTGATGACCACGTCGTATAAATCTTCGGTCCGCTGAATGTTGCGGCGGTGACTCTCATCCTTTAATTGGAAAATGCTATGGTCTTTGGCGGCCAGGTGTTGTTGATCGTACAACTTCGTTAACAAATCTTCTGAGATCTGGAGGCGGTTAAGTTCCTGCTGCAAATAGTTCGTATAAACAGCCACGGGATCCGTATTTTCTGATATGGTTTCCCCCCCGTTCACGGATACCGGCTCCTGCAAATGCGCGGTCGTGGGCAACGCAAAGAAACGTCGTGTCGCCGCAATCCGTTCTCGGATCATCGCCACGTGAGGGTGATTGGGACCGTAATGCTCCAACAACCGTTTTTCGTCGTCAACCAACTGAATCAGCTGGTTTTCCAAGGCCGACGATACATTGGGAAGACCATTTTCAACCGTGGCCAGCTGGCGTAGCTCCGAAACCATCGACAGCAATTGTTCATAGTCGCTGCCATCCTCCTTGGCCTGTTGGAGTGCCAGCAATTGCCGCTCGATTTCAGCGCGGCGCAGCAACAGTTCGGACCGCTGCACTTCGATGGCCGTCAATCGGTCTTGCAACGGATTGACTTCGTCAGTTCCCCTGGCCACCAACGGCGATGATTGACGAAATTTGCTGTAAGACTCTTCTTGCTGGGCAAGGTCGTTTTTTAACAAATCGCGGGCCTGCCCGATCAAATCCACCGTGCTTTCCGACATTCCCTCGTAGACTTCTTCGTGAAACGTTTCATAGCTGTCCAGCAATGCTTGGACCACTACCGGACAGTCTTCGGCAACGCTGCCGCGAAACGCCAGAGTCATGATGCTGTCGGCATATTCGCCCAACTCCCAGGAACCGCCTTCGACTTTCAATTGGCCGATGATTGCCTCAACGAGGTCTTCCGGGTCTTCCACATCCGAAAAACTTTCCAACGAACCGAGGTCGGAAGTATCGACGGCACGTTGCACATTCAACGGACTGCCAATGATCGCCAGGTGAGTCGCCAGGTAGTCCTCAAACCCAGATTCGAATTGATTATCACCGGTGACGGCTTGCGGTCGCTTTTGAACCACGAGCACGTCAGCCGTGGATTCGTACATGGGAGTGGCCAGACCGCAATACAGCACCGCCAAGCCGATTCCCAACACCATGCACAAGATGATGTAGGTTCGGCGACGCCAAAACAGATCTAGCAAGTCGAGATTGGAACGGAGGCCACGGCGATCAAGATCGCTGCTGGCCAAATTTGGCATGTTTTGCATCGCAATTCGATTCGCAACTAAAGAAGGCTAATCAGGTAAAACATCAGCGGGTCGAACTGCACACACAAACGGGGCGTGACCGCCGAGAAGAGCTTGGTTTGCTATGTAACCGACTATAATTAACACGCGAAAAACTGTAAACCAATTGACCGAATTGACGGAGCCGGTCGATCCGATTACGCACGCAATTCGGAATGCACAATCCGAACATGGATCACCGGCGCGCCGTTTGAATATTTTTTGCAGCACAAGACGACATATCAAATGTGACGTGTGCGATGCCGCACGCCGCGGCGTTCAAATTCCGCGATCGTGTAGCTCGGTGATCAACTCCTGGTCAGTCAAGCATGAGTCGAGCTCCGCGAAATTCTCGATGCTATCCCGCAGATCGGTGGAATTCTGTTTGATGCTGGCAGCAGCCAGCGGCAATTCCTCTAGGGAGACCTCCAGGAATTCAAGTAAGCGTCGCTGCGAACTCTGGTCAAACAGCGTCTCAAACTCCACTTGCAAATGTGGCTGGCGGCGGTTGGACAGTTCGTTGGACAATTTGGCGTAGAAACGCTGATTGGTGGCGATGTGATCAAGCAATTGCGCCGGATCCACGTGGACCTG
>JBFILF010000232.1:0-8453 GCA_041599835.1 Pirellulaceae bacterium | reverse complement strand
GTTGCCCCGTGGGGTGGTGGTCGATCATCCGTTTGGGTCGCGTGGGACGAACGAATTAAAGGCCGTCGAATTATCGCGGCAAGGCGCTTTTCGCTGGGAAATCGGCGGGCAAACGGGAGGACGGGAACCTCGGCTGGCCGGGTGTTTTTTCCTTGGTGCACCTTTGCCGTTAAACGACGAGCTGTACGTGTTGTGCGAACTGGGCGGCGAGATTCGACTGGTTGTGCTGGAGGCCGACACGGGCCAAATGAAGTGGAGCCAGCAGATTGCCGCTATCGACTCGGCGCTGCCGATCGCCAAAGACCCGTTGCGGCGACTGGCCGGGGCGACGCCGTCGTATTCCGACGGGATTTTAATTTGTCCCACGTCGGCCTCGGGCGTAGTTGCGATCGAGTTGGCAACACGCAGTCTGCTGTGGGGCGTTCGTTATCCCAACCTGGATGCCCAATTATCTGCGCGCCGAAATACGCGATTTCAACTGTCCGTCAAGTCAGCGGAACGAGGATCGATTGATGCCAGCGCGACCATCGCCGATGGACGGCTGTTCGTGATGCCGGTCGAAAGCAATCAGGTATTGTGCTACGACTTGATTTCCGGCCAGCCGCTTTGGGGAGATTCCTATCCCAATCTGGGCAAACCCCGGCAAGATGACTTGTTTGTGGCCTGCGTCGCGGAACAAAGTGTTGTATTGGTCGGCCAGTCGAAATTGCGGGCACTCCACGTTGAATCCGGCGAACCGGTTTGGGAGACCGAGCTTGCCACACATGGTACTCCCAGCGGCCGCGGCTTTGCCACGCAAGGATCCTATTTTTTGCCGACCAGCGAAAACCGCATATTGCAAGTCAGACTCAACGACGGACACATCGAAAGATATGTGGAAACCGACCGAGTGCTCGGCAACCTGATCTGCTTTGGCGGAAATGTGATTTCCCTGGCTTGCGACGTTCTGGCCACTTACCGGCAGGCGCAACCGACCCGCGAAATTGTCCAGCGGGCGCGGCAACAGGGCGAACTCGATCCGGAGACCATGGTGTTGCAGGCGCAACTGCACGCCCAGGATGGCAAGTGGTTGGAAGCCACTCACATGGCCGACCAGGCGTTTGCCGCTGCCCCCTCTGAATCCAGGTTGCGACTGCTATTGGACTTGATCCTCAAAGTCATGAAGGCCGACTATCGGCAGTCGCGGTCATACGTCGTCAAATATGAAAACGAATTATTGTCCAATCGCAAAGCGGAGTTTCTGGCGGCTCAGTTCCAAGGGCATATCGCGGCCGGGCAGCGCGATGAAGCGCTGCAGTTGATGCTGGCCATGATGGATTCCGAACCCACACCCGCCGATCAATTCGCTCAACCTGGCCGCAATGCAACTTACCGAACTGGAAAAGACCCGACCGTGCGATTGCGGTTGGACCATTGGTTGAAGTGGCAATTCACTCAGCTATTCGATGACGATCAACCCATAATCGCCGAAGCGGAGCGTGTTGGCGGCGACCAAAACGAACCGGTTTCGCCGATTGCCCAATGGTTGCGCCCCACCACGCGTGAACTTTCCCCGGCGACACTGGCCCGTTTGTCGCGCTGGTTTGACGCGGATGATATTCCCGCCGACGCCAGGATACAACTGGCGAGGTTTCACATCCAGCGCAAGGAATTCCTGCAAGCGGAACGTCAGCTGAATGGATTGGTCCAGGGAGCGAAATCTGAATTGACCGGCCAGGCCACGGCGATGTATTGCCGCCTGCTGTTGGATACCGGTTGGACGTCGCAAGCAATGCGGTATGGCCGGCGGTTGGCCGGCGAGTTTGAAAACAATCCTGTGTTTAAATCGCCAAGCGGCCAATGGCTTACCGGAGCCGAGTGTTTCGAACAGTGGTTTCAAGATGTCATCGGACCGATTAATTGGAATGACTGGGCCTATGGAACGGTAACCAGCGAATTGAAACGGGGTGCCGGACCGCGGCCAATGAATTATCGATTGTTGTCGTATCCGCAATGCATCGTTCGCGACGGGCTTTATCCAGAGAAAATTCAATTTGAAATCGATTTGCAGCAAAGCCAACTGACGATTTTTGATGCCTCTGGCGGAGAACTTGGGCGCGTTTCCTACAAGCCGCCGGAAACCGCTCACCGATATTCGCCCGACATGATTAGCGGCCGCTACGCGTTGCATGGTCATTTGCTGTTGTTCGCGTTTGGCTACGACATGATCGGCGTGGACTTGTTCAAATTGCGGTTGGGCCAAGACGGTTTGCTGTGGCACCAGGCGTTGCGGCGAAAGCAATCGTCGAGCGAAAATTTCTTGCGGTCCGGTTACAGCGCGCGAACGATCGGCAATCCCTGGGGCGACACGCGCTACGTGTTGCTCGATCGAGACGGAAACTCGATTGGCGGTTTCGCCAGCAACGGCACGCTGGCGTTCTTTCAAATCGGTGATTCAATTCAATGCTCGGATACGTTGACCGGTGAAATTGTTTGGCGACGTTCTGGCATGCCGCAAAACTGCCAACTGTTTGCCGATCGGGAATTCGTGGCCGTGCTCAACAGCCGCAAAAATCACTCGGGGCGTTACGACGCAGCTCAGATTCTGGAATCGTCCAGCGGTTCGCTGGCCAGACAGATTGATCTGAAAGCTCTGCAAGACCAAACGCTGTGGTGGGGCGACAGGATGCGGATGCTATTCACGACGATGGATCGCGACTCGCAATCGTTGACCCTGTTTGATTTGCAACAGGAAAAAGTGATTTGGAACAAATCGTTTCCCAAAAATACGCTGGGCGTGCTTCGCGACGTCGGCACGTTGGCGGTCTGCCGTCGCGATGGCCAGTTTGAATTAATTGACATTCCGACTGGACAAACCCGCTGGCAACTGGAGCTCGATGCCCACCGTGCCAAGACCATGCAGATCTTGCCGCTGACCGGCCACGACCTGGTAATTTTGAATCGCAACAGCAGTCGCACGAGTTCGGCCACGTCCCAAAAATTTGGGGCAAGTGTCCGGCCGATTGCCAACTCCGAGCGATTGGTCAACGGCACTCTGTACTGCATCGACTACGAGGCAGGTCGGTTGAAGTGGCCATCGCCGATTCGCGTCCAGTATTTTGCCGTGCCGCAAAACCAACCAGCTGATTTGCCGATCTTGACCCTGAATCGCCTGGCGACGCGGGAAAAGCCCCGCCGCATGTCGTTGTACGAATTTTATTCGATCGATTTGCGAGACGGGCGATTGGTCCACGTGTTTCAAAAGGAACAGTTGCCGTTCCGTTCCTTTGACATGTCCGCCTCGCATTCGCAGCAAGCGATCGATTTCCGATTCGGCGATCGGCACCTGACCCTGTCGCTTCGAAATGAAACGGTGCCGCCGACGGCGCCCGCTTCGCTGACCAATGAATTCACCTTGACCCGGAATGTATTGGGTGCCTATGGCGGCGGAGCCGGCTCAGGCGGTGCCGCCCATTCGGCCCAGCAGATGGCGGACCAGCAACAGTCGATCCTGGATCAGCTGCAAAAGCGCAAACCCCCAAAATAATTTAACTGGTAATCCCGTCGCCCTGACCGTGTTCGATCAGATTCGTGCAACAAACCCGCATCGGAACAAATTGGCTTTCAGGCTAAGATACCTGTCAGCATGAGGCGAGGGCTATGGGCGGCGAGACTGCAGTAAAGGAAACCGTATGAATCACGATCAATCGCCGCATTCCGCCGGCCGAGTTGACCCTGAGGCCATCCAGCGGTTGCGTGACGCGCGCGAAAAGATTGTCAACGAATTGTCGCGCGTCATCGTGGGACAGGAAGATGTCATCGAGCAACTATTGATATCCATCTTCAGCCGCGGCCATTGCCTGTTGGAAGGCGTGCCGGGACTGGCCAAGACGCTGATGATCAGTTCGTTGGCCCAAACATTGGATCTCACGTTCAGCCGCATCCAATTCACCCCCGATCTGATGCCAGCCGACATCACGGGCACCGAGATCATCGAAGAAAACCGCAGCACCGGACAGCGCGAACGCCGCTTTCTGGAAGGTCCGATCTTTTCCAATGTGATTCTGGCCGACGAGATCAATCGCACTCCGCCGAAAACCCAGGCCGCTTTGCTGGAAGCCATGCAGGAGCGACAAGTCACGGTGGGTCGCGTCCGCCATCCGTTGGCCGACCCGTTTTTTGTCCTGGCCACGCAAAACCCGATTGAACAAGAAGGCACCTATCCGTTGCCCGAAGCGCAACAGGATCGGTTCATGTTCAAAGTGTTCGTGCAATACCCGAGCTTTGACGATGAGTTGGCGATTGCCAAACGGACGACCGTCAAGACATCGGCTTCGCTGCAGCCTATCATGTCCAGTGAGGACATGATCCAGCTGCAACAAACGGTGCTGGATGTGCCGGTCGCCGATCATGTCGTGCGTTATGCCTTGTCGTTGGTTCGGCAGACGCGCGTCGGCCACGAAGGCGTTCCACCGTATGTCAACGAATGGATGTTGTGGGGCGCCGGTCCCCGCGCCGTCCAGTTTCTGATCATTGGGGCCAAGACCCGCGCGCTGATGCAGGGTCGCACCCACGTCTCGACCGACGATATTCAAGCGTTGGCCAAGCCCGTGTTACGGCACCGCATTGTGCTGAGTTTCGCCGCCGAAAGCGACGGCGTTTCGGTGGACGAGTTGATTCAGCGGATTATGGACGACACGCCCACGCGGGAAGATGAGTTACTCAACGATGCCCGATTCAAAAAGATTTTTGCATCCTGAAGCGATCAAGCGGATTGGCCGGCTGGAAATCCGCGCCCGTCATATCGTGGAGGGATTCCTCTCGGGCATGCATCGCAGTCCCTACTTCGGGCAGTCCGTCGAATTTCTCCAGCACCGCGAATATGTCCCCGGAGACGACTTGCGCCACGTCGACTGGCAGGTCTGGGCGCGGCAGGACCGACTGTACGTCAAGCAGTACGAAGAAGACACCAATCTCCGTTGCTACCTGGTGGTGGACGTATCCGGCAGCATGCAATACGGAGAGGGCACATGGACTAAATACGAATACGGTTGCACGGCGGCCGCATCACTGGCCTATTTGCTGCTCAAGCAGCAAGACGCGGTCGGCTGTGTAACGTTCGACCAGTCGATTCGCAGCAAGGTGCCGCCCAGCAGTCGCCGTAATCACATCATGTCCGTCGTGCAGGCCCTCGATCAACAATCACCGGATAACAAAACGCAATTGCTGGATGTGTTTCGCCACGTGGCAGAGACGTTTCCCCGTCGCGGCATGATGATCGTTGTCTCCGACTTGTTTGCCGACCCGCAATCCACGATCAAGGGCCTGCGGCTGTTGCGGCAGCGGGGCCACGACGTGATGGTGTTTCACATCATGGATGACGACGAACTGGATTTTCCGTTTAACGGCCCCACGCGGTTTGAAGATTTTGAATCAGACGCGCATTTGAACTGCAACCCCCGCGCGTTACGCGACGGTTACCTAGCCGCGCTGGACGAATTCCTGGAACAAATGCGTCACGGCTGCGCCAAAAACACGGTGGACTATGCACTGATTCGAACCGGAGACCCGCTGGATGCCGTACTGGCCCACTACTTGAGCAATCGACTCGGCATGCATCATCGAAATTAACTGAATGGCTTTGCGGCAGCGCCAACTTTGACCATGTTTGAAAATATCTTTTCATCGTCACCCTGGATGTGGAGCGGGTGGATTGCCGGCTTGGTGTTACTGCCGATTCTGATTCACCTGATCAACATGCTGCGTCACCGCCGCGTGCGCTGGGCGGCGATGGAGTTTTTGCTGAAGAGCCACAAAAAACATCGCAACTGGGTGTGGCTGAAACAATGGCTGTTGCTGGCCAGTCGCATTGCCATCTTGCTGCTGATCCTGTTCATGCTGGGCCAGGTCGGCTGCCACGACCAAAAACTGGCCGGGCTGCTGGGCGGCCGGGTTTCGCATCATTACGTGCTGGTCGATGACAGTTTTTCGATGAGCGATTCGGCAGCCGGCGCCTCTGCCATGGATCACGCCCGTGAAACGCTGGCGTTTATCGCCGGAAGGGCCCGCGGTCGCGATAACCAGCGATTTACGGTCCTGCGTTTTTCCCGCGCCGCCGAAGCCGCCGCGGCCGCCCCTGAGGCAACTGCCCTGAATGAAGACCCCGGCGCCGAGTTAACGGCGACAACCCATGCCGAACAGCTAGTCGGGCCCGTAGCCGACATGAACGCCCAACTCGTCGACAGTCAGTTCGACCAGGCAATCGAACAGGTCCGGGGCAACTTGCAAGTTTCCACCCTGTCGACCGGTCCACTCGAGTCGTTGCGATTGGTCCACCAGTTGATTGAAAACCGGTCCAGCGAGAAACCGCTGGTGTATGTGGTCTCCGATTTCCGCGCAAAGGACTGGGCGCCGGCCCCCGCCGTCCAACAAGTGATTGAACGACTGGCCGATCTGGATACGGAATTGGAATTGATTAATTGCGTCAAGGCACCCCGACCCAACTTGGCCATTACGGAACTGGCGCCGGTCGGCAGCATTCGCGTGGCCGGGATCCCGTTAATGATACAGATTGAAATTAAGAATTTCGGTCAAACCATCGCGCGCAAGGTTCAGGTCGGACTGACCTCGGCCGCCTACCCGGCTGAAACGGCCAATACCGACCCGGCGGCGGTACAACCGGAATTGGAAGATTTGCCCACGATTCTGATCGACGAAATTCCCGCTGGGGAATCGGCCGTTCGCCGCTTTCCAATATTTTTCTCGCGGCCCGGACAGCATGCGGTCAAAGCTACACTGCAAACCGACTCGGTGCCGATCGACAATCATTGCTGGTCGGTGACCCAGTTTAACGCGGTCGCCAAAGTACTGTTGGTGGGCGGATCCGATTTGAACCCAACCCAGTTTTTGTCGCTGGCGATCAGCCCCAACCGCATGACGGGAATCGAGCCGGTGCCCGGCACCAAAGCGACGTTGCGCGATGCAGCACCGAATGATCTGGACCAATACGAATCCATTATTCTTGCCGACGTTGACCAGCTGGACGAATCGGCCGTGTCCAACCTGACCGGGTACGTGCAACGCGGCGGCGGCGTGATTTTTTTTGGCGGTCCGAACGTCAATTTGCGGCATTACAACGACGTGCTGTATCGAGATGGCAACGGCTTGTTTCCGCTGGCCCTCGAAAAGGTTGCGGTGATTCCCGATCCGCTGGAACAGGGGGTGCCCGATATCGTGCCACGCGATCATCCGGTATTCGCGCCCATGCTGGGCATCAAGAATTCGCCACTTGATTTGGTACAAATCAAGCAAGTGCTGCAACCGCTGCCGTCCGACGATCCGGAATTGCAGGTGGCCGCCACGGCGCGCGGCAACCGTCGATTACCGCTGGTGGTGGATCGCAAATTCGGCAACGGTCGAGTGATGGCGGTCCTGACCACGGCGGACCCGCAATGGAACAACTGGTCCCGCAACGGGACGTTTCCGGCTGTGTTGTTGTTGATGCATGAATACGTTTCAGCCGGGCGGCATGCCCAGCCCCGGCGACTGGTCGGCGAATCGATTTCGTACGAATTGGCGATTGATCAGTATCGGCCCGAAATAACGTTTGTGACGCCAGCGGCCAACTCGGAAGGCACGCAGGTTCCAGCCTGGGAGGATCGTGCCACGTGGCAAGTCACCGCGGAGACCCGTCCGTCGCAAGCCAACGGCAATTGGACGGCTCGGCTGGGAGGTTCGTCGGGAGAAACGAGCCGACCAGGTATTTACGAATCCTGGTTGCAGTCCAATGCGACTGGCATGCAGGTCAGTCGCATGGCGCTGAATGTCGACACTTCCGAAAGCGACCTGAATATCGCGGCGCGGCAACCGTTGATCGACGCCTTATCGGCTGCCAACCCAACGTTTATTCAGTGGGATGAATTTCAACCGGAAACGGTTCGTAATCGCAGCACGTCACTGGCCAAATTGCTGCTGGTTCTGTTGTTAATCGGATTGGTCTTGGAACAACTGCTGGCGTGGTCCGCCAGCTACCATCCAAAACCCACGGGCCCGGGGCTGAAATCGCAACTTAAACAATCCGCGCGTTGGTCGCGGCAACAAGCGGCCTAAGCACCGTCCGCGTGACCCAAAGCAATGCCACAACTTTCCAGCCAACTCGAAACGGTTTTTCATACGACGGCCCAGTCGGACGTGAGAACGTATTACGAATGGGCACCCTTGGTGCCGCTCAACCAGTGGTGGCATTTGGCGGTATTAACTTGTGCGTTGGCAGCGATGACCTGGTTAGTGGTGATGATTTACCGACGGGATTCGCGGGCTTTGCCCAGCGGGACTGCGATCCTGTTGACATCATTGCGCGTGTTGGCATTTTTGGGTTTATTGGTGTTCGTGCTCAGTCCGCAACGAAGAAGTGAATCGCGAATCGTCAAACCTTCCGAGTTAGCCATTTTGATTGACACCAGTCTCAGCATGGG
>JBFILF010000231.1:0-8458 GCA_041599835.1 Pirellulaceae bacterium | reverse complement strand
GGCGGAGTTCCCAAGCCAAAGCCGTTAAGCTCCTGCTGCTCTGGGACCCGCGAGCCTATGCGGACGATGACCATCGGGCGACCGAATTTTTCTGCCACGCGAATCGGGTCTTCGCCAAGTGCCACATCGAAATAGGGTTGATCCGTCGCGGTTTGTTGTTCAGGAATTGCCGTGTGTGGATTTTCCAGGTAAACCACCCGGGTCACCAGCCGGCCGCCAATGGCAGGCGCGAGGTCTTCGATCGGTAAATGAACGGGGACGGGACACTGAGTTTCACGGCCGGCCGGGGGATACAACCGGTCAATGATTTCCACCGACGGATAAATCTCACGGCCGGGGTGTCCGGGAATCCCGGTGATTTTTAACCGGTAAATATGACCCACCAGCAATCCCACCACCGGCGCAGCCTGGTTGGACCGCTGAAACGACCCATCGGAAAACACTTCCACTTGGGCGCCAGCGGGCACCACCAGTTGAACCGGCTGGAAATAACCCACCATCGCCTGCCGTTGCAACAGTTTTCGTTGGGCCACCATTCCCGGCGGCAACGTTGCGTCATACAAGTGATGTTTCACCTGGGCCAGGCTCATGGCCGGGGCCAACAGACATCCGCACAGGGTAATGACCAGGCTCGCGATCACAGCGCGATGCCGTCGTGTAAACGGTTTCATGTTTCTGGTCATGGTTGAGCCGCTTTCACTGTTTATTGACCAGTTAGAGTGTGCTAAGACAAAAAATGGCCGCGCCTGCATCCAGGGCAGAACGCGGCCTGTTTTGAATTTCGTCAGGCGTTTGTCGGACACCCGCTTATCGACAATAACCGCAACCCTGACCGGCACAATTGCCGCAGGCACGAATATTGCCATGCACCATGTCCGCCGGCGGTTGAGCATTGAAATGCGGCGGTCGAATCGTGCGTTCCTTGACCAGAATCTTGTCGGCCGGTCGCGGGTAGGTCAAACCCGGTTGTTGTTTGACATGCACGTTGACGCCAGTCGTGGGACCGGGGATTGCATGTGCGGTGTGATTATGCATCGAGTACCGTTGCAATCCGGCCGGACCACCCATCGGGATGTGTGGTGGACCGGGCAATCCGATATTCGTTCCACTGTATGGCATACCGTAGACCGGACCGTTGACGCCGGAGATGTAACCGGAAGTCCCGCCAGCCTGCATGGCGTTGCCCATCGTCGGACCAAAACTGGCTTGGGAATCGGCGGCCGTGCCGGGCATTTCCAT
This sequence comes from Pirellulaceae bacterium, assembly GCA_041599835.1. Classification (GTDB taxonomy): domain Bacteria; phylum Planctomycetota; class Planctomycetia; order Pirellulales; family Pirellulaceae; genus CAJQPP01. The sequence continues at coordinate 7,219 of JBFILF010000231.1, read as the reverse complement.
GTCCTTGTTCCCAACGCGAACGATCGCCAGCACGCTACCGCGGCGGTCAGCTTCGGCAACCGGATCGATGCCTGGATCCAGCCGTGTGCTGACCAGCGTATCAACGCCGGCCAACGCCAGCTCCTGGAATTCTGGATCGGGAACGTAGATGACTTTGGTCACGAAGTTGCCCGCCATCACCTGGTCAAAATCTTCATCCGTGAATTGAATCGGAATAGCGGAATGCGCCAAGTACGATGCCGTGCGTGACGTCATCGGCGCCACTTCCAGTGTCGGGTACAGCTCAGCGCCGTCGCGGCCGGCGATGTTGGTCAGCTTCAACCGATAAACGGCTCCCTGGCCAAAGTTTTGTCGTCCGGGAACCACTAATGGCACCGAGTCATATTGACCGACGCCGCCCACGTCCCAGCTGACTTGCATCGCGTCCGGTTTGTCGAAAAGGATTTGCGCGGTGGATGGTGCGGCCATCCCATACGGCGCTCCCTGGCCCGCCGCCGGGCCGGGACCCATCGGAGGAACTCTCATGGACATCACGCCAGGACCAGGACCGCCTACGCCGGGGCCCGGTTCGGCCAACATTTGAGCTGGCGGCAGGTTGTGTGATACGGGCAGGCCAGACCGAGTCGCCGGCACCTGACAACCCACCAGCGCCGCGACCGCCAGCAACATCAGTCCCTTGGATAATTGTACGTACATTGTTTCCCCCCTTGGATCATTGTTTGTCGGCGAAGTATGGCATCACCGACTTTCGCGGGTCGTTGAGTCGTGTTTTCACCCGCGGCGCCGCGTGGTTGCATGTGCACGTGCGGTGCTAGGGCAATTAATGGTGTCGTTCTGGCGGCACGATTGGCGACAAATCCCGCCCGTTTGCGTTGGCAAATGACATGGACTCTGCCGTCTAATCAACCTAAAATGCCGCGGTTTTTTTGCGATCCATTCCCTCCGTGTGGACCCAAAAAACCGGCTGAATGAACCGCAGCGTTGGTTTGCACGAAAGTGAATCGACATTCAATCTCGCGCACAGGTCGTGCTGCACACATTCAGTTGTTTTTATGTTCGGCGTCCTATAACGAGTTTCTTTGGAAAATTCCGCATAACCCGTTTATGAAAACCGAAATTGTGACGGCGATCATCGTGCTGGCATTGGTGGCAAGTTTCGCCTGGCAGCACGAACGGTTTTCAAACGTCCAGCTCCAGCCGTCAAACCTTGCGCAAACCACCGTAACACAACCCGGTCCGCAAGATTCGACGGTTGAACCATCCAGCGATGTTGCCGAGAACCCAAACAACCAGTTGGTTCGCCGCGCGGCTGAAAATATGGCGCAACTGCCACCTCTGGAATCGCGACTGCGATTCACCATCAACCTGTTTGGCGAGCGAATCAGCGGTCCCGGTCGCTATTACCAGAAAGGCCAGGGGACGCGACTGGCCCGTATCGAATTTCAGTTCGGCGGGGAACCCAATGCCGTTCAGTTACATCAATTCTGCGACGGAGACTTTTTGTACAGCCTCAGCATTGTCGGTAAGGAAACGAAACTGGAGTATGTCGATCTCAGGCAACTTGACCAATTGGCAACATTGCCGGGAAAAATGAACAATGTGTCCAGCTGGTTGTCGGTGGGCAGTTTGTCGGGTCTGTTAAACCAGCTTGCCCAACACTTTGACTTTGGCGGCCCAGTGGCTGGCCAGTTGAATGCGACACCGGTCGTGCAGCTTTCCGGACGGTGGAAGCCACGATCATTGGCGCGAATGCTGGAAGGACAGGTGAATCCATTGCAGGCCGATGGTCGAATTGACTGGTCCAAAGTTCCGCCCCATGTGCCTCATCAAGTGCAATTGACGCTGGGTCGGGAACAGCCGTTTCCGGGGTTCCCGTATCGCATCGTGTTTCAAAAACTCGATGTCAGCGGGGCCGAGCCGATGGCCGAAACCGTCGCCGAGTTAGAACTCTACGAGCCGCGGCCGGCACCAAATCTAGCGGACGCCATGTTTCAGTTGCCCTCCGTGGACGTCAGACCGGAAGACACCACCGATTTTTATCAGCAGCGGATCAAACAGTTTTCGCGCTAGTGCGATCAAGGCATCGTGCCATGCCCCGAGGGTTCTCTATCGGCCGGCGTGGAGCCCCAACAGGCGCGTGGCCACGCCAAATGCGCTGACCAGACTGCCTGTCTCTGCCACGCCGCGTCCGGCGATTTCAAACGCGGTGCCATGCGCGACGCTGGTCCGAATGATGGGCAGCCCCAACGTCACGTTTACTGCGCGGTGCATACCTAGCAGCTTTAACGCGATGTGCCCCTGGTCGTGATACATGGCCACCACCACGTCAAATTCTCCTGCCACGGCGCGGGGCATCAGCGTGTCACAGGGCAGTGGGCCAACACAGTCGATTCCCATTTGCTTGGCAGCAGCCACGGCCGGGCCAATCAACCGGAGTTCCTCAGTGCCAAACATGCCCTGCTCGCCGGCATGAGGATTAACGGCGGCCACGGCAATTCGCGGATGGCGATCGATCTGCTGACTGGCCAGCGTGGCGACGGCAAATTCCTGAGCCAATTTGCATTTGGATACGATCGAATCGACCGACAGGCTGTCCAGGGCTTCGCGCAACGATTGATGCAACGTTGTATGGACGACTCCCAGGCCCATGTCACCGCCGATCTGTTGCTGGGGCGGCACGTACAGCATCATGGCGAACTCGGCCGCTTCACACTGCTGAGCCAGTAATTCAGTGTGGCCCACGAACTTCAGTCCTGCGCGGTGCAAGGCAAGTTTGTTGATCGGCGCCGTGACCAGCGCATCAATCGCGCCGTCGAGCGCCAACCGACAAGCGGTATCGATATAATGATAGGCGGCGCGACCGGCCTCCGCGTGAACCTGGCCGACGGGCAGATCGTCGGGCACGTGGTGCGGCGGGCAGAGGCACGGCAGGCCGTCTTCGTCACCCCGTTCCAATTGCGAAATGTCGGTCAGTTCGACGATGGGCAAATCTGAATTGACGAATTTGGCAGCCCGTCTCAAATATGTCGGCGTGCCGATCACGAATTGCTGAACGGCGCGATTTGAGGATAATTCCGGCCAGGCCTTGACGATGATTTCCGGCCCGATGCCGGCCGGATCTCCCATCGTCAATCCGATGATCGGTCTTGGCAACTTGCTGTTGATGTGCAGGTTCATTAACGACATTGTTTGGTGCCAGCGGCGATTCAGCAAGCGATCCGTTGAATCGCCTGGCCATTCGTTCGGCAATCGTGATTTATGCGAGCATGTATCCAACGCGTCACGCGGGCTCAAGTCTCAGTCGATGAGCGGGTGATTGGAAGTATTGGGGAAGGGCTGGTAGTGCTGTTAGGCGTGGCCCGACAGGACAGCCAGGCGGACGTCGACTATATGGTCAACAAGATCACGCAGTTGCGGATTTTTCCCGACGACGATGGAAAGATGAACCGGTCGCTGCTGGATGCTGGTGGACAGATGCTGGTCGTCAGTCAATTCACGCTGCTGGGCGACGCGCGAAAAGGCCGCCGGCCCAGTTTCATCGCCGCCGCCGATCCGGCCGAAGGCAACGCGTGGTACGAGCAGTTCGTGCAACAGGTGCGCGCGCTGGGCGTGGACGTGGCCACCGGAAAATTTCAAGCGCATATGCTGGTTGAGTTGGTCAACGATGGTCCCGTCACGTTGCTGGTCGATAGTGACAAGACGTTCTGACCGTCGCCGACTTGGTGCAAGCTAACGCAACTGAGTCGTGTCCGACGAAGGTTCAACCGGAATGAAATCGCCAATCCACTCGCGGGCGGTCACCGGGATATCCAGCGGTTTGGAATCAAAATGTTCCATCAGCTTGGCGTCGCCGAGAATGATCAAAATCAGTAAAGCCAATTTCCCGTAAGTTGAAATGTTGGCCCACGTGCTTTTGCTAAAAAACTTCAGCGCGGTTCCAAAAGACTTCTTGACCCGCAGCCTTCTGCCATACAGGTCGACGGCAAACATCTCGTCTAATACCAGGTGAGACATAAAACCGAGGACCACGGCCCAGGATTTGAACAGCCGAATACTCAGGTCCGGCGACAAGCAAACAATAAAGGTGGCCAACCCGGCGATCATGGCGGCAGGGATGCTGTGCCACATGCCGCGGTGCTTGGTGTACTTTTTAAATAGCTTGCCGACACCAAATCGAAACCCCACATAGATCAACAGCGAAGCAAACACAATGGTCTCCGCGCTCATCCCCAAGGCTTGAAAACGGGGGATCATCAATACCGGTATCAACACAGACAAAAAACACAACGTCTCGCGCACCGGCACGCCGGTGTCGCTGTCCAAATCGGGCAACATACCGGCGACGCTGCATAGTCCCGCGGCGATCACGCAGTGCTGGGCCGGAATGTCCCACACAAAATAAGCGCCGACACCATAACCAATGCCTAACATCGTGCTCGTCGAAATGTGCGTTTTGAAATCGGCCATGTCGGATAATGTCAGGGAGCGGTGCAGGAACCCCTCGGGCAAGGGTCGACAAACAATATTGACACAACAAAAGTCAGACAATACGACTCGGTGATTCAAACGGATGCTAGCGAGCAAATAATTGGGTGCCGTTGCCGGCTTGCCCAGAAATGAGTCATGATTCGCTCGCTCAGCCACGCCCATCAAACCTGCCTTGTGCCAGCACTCCGACAACTTCTATACTCCCGCCCCGACGCGAGTCATCGTCTTCTCGCCCCGGACCGTTGGAGCCTGCGATGCAGTTTTACGATTTATTGATGTTGGCCATTATGGGCGGGGCCGTGTTGTTTGGCCTGTGGAAAGGGCTGGCCTGGCAAGTTGCTTCGTTGGCCGCCATCTTCGTCAGTTACTTTGTGGCCATCAATTTTCGCGGCGAACTGGCGGGTTTAATCCAAGCGGAACCGCCCTGGGATCGGTTTCTAGCCATGCTGATTCTGTTTATCGTCACGTCGCTGGCCATTTGGATCTTGTTCGGATTTGTGAAGCGGACGATCAAACAACTGCACCTAAAGTCGTTCGATCGGCAGATCGGAGGATTGTTGGGCGCCGTCAAGGGTGCCGTTCTGTGCATCATTGTTACTTTGTTCGCCGTGACGTTGTTAGGAGACCGCACGCGAGAAGCCATCTGCACCTCCAAATCTGGCAATTACATTGCTCAGGCGCTGCATCGCCTGGAAGGCGTCGTTCCCGCAGAGATTGGCCAGTACATTGATCCGTACATCGATCGTTTTCATGACGCGATGCAGGAACATCAACCGGAATCCCTACAGGCCGGCAGTCAAAGCGGCCTCGTACCAACCGATGGGGGCGCTTGGCCAAACTCAAACGGAATTCAGGTTGGACCGCTGGAACGCGTCGGGCAATTGCAAACATCCAGCGGCAATCAAACGAGCGAACGGCAATATACCGCCAGCGGCACCTGGCAACTTTACTCGTCGCCGCAAAACAGCGTTCAGCCATCGGGCGACCAAACGCCTTTGATCGATTGGCAGCGCGCCGCCGGGGCGATACTGGACGCGGCCACCAAAATGCGCCCAAAGAATCGCTAAGTCGCAAATGACCCCATTTGCTCTTCAAAATGGCCAGCCCGGATCATCCGGGCGTGGGACAGCAACAATTTGTGTGCAACAGATTACCGCTGGCGGTGGAAAAAGATTTCCATTGTTGATGCCGGCGGTGAACCGACTGGCTCTCCTTTGATCGACCATCTTCTTGGCGCGTTCACGGCGGTGTGACCGTGACTAAAAACAGATGCGTGATGGACAGCGTGCACGACGACGCGTCACTGATACAATGTTGGAATAGTCCCGCAGGGGCGACAACATTTAGCCGGTGGCGTGGGCCACGGTGTGCAGTTCGGTAACTAAAATCAGCCGCAGCGGGGCGAAAGCAAAAAAGCACCAACGCGGGCTGACGCAGGGCGGCTAATGTGCCGACGCCCTGCCGCGCTTACGGCTTCATCCGTTTTACTGCGCAAACAGGAGAGTAACGGCAGTGTTCGGCATCTCCAAAGTGACAGTGGCTTTGCTGGCAATCGTGTTGGCGGTGTTTGGGTTTTTCTTTTTTAAAACCTGGCAGGATTACCAGCGCATCGATCCAACGGTGCAAAGCAATTCGCAGATGATGATCCTCAACGACTTCATGGACCAGGTGCATCAGTCGGTCGTTGACAGCAAATACGTACACGTTGCCGATGCGGACAAGGAGGGATTGGTCACTCGCGGTGATTTTGGTTTGGGTGACGCGATAGCCACACGGACCAGTGAGAATTATGAATTCGTGTTCAAGTCGTTGCCGACGGTGTTCGGCCAGCAAAAATTTTTCCTTAATTGCTCTGCCCCGCCCGGCACCAATTGGAGCGACCTGTGCGGACCGCTGTGTGACGAAGCCGCGCGGGTGTTTTCGTTAATCGACCGCCCGACGATTGACAGTGTGGTATCGACGGCGGCCGCCACGGTTCCTGCGAACATGTCTGGCGATCCCGAAACGTGGGGCAGTGAAAGTAACGTCGTACAACTGGCGCCGATAATCAGCTGGCACAAAATTGAGGTCGCGTGCCGCGCCGGCCAAACCGCGCCGGACCAAGGCGAAGTGAACGACAGCGACACCGAGTCCAAATCCCAAACGCCAAAACCGCACCTGGCTTTCTTCGTAACGATTTCCAAACTGTAAGTTGGCTGGTCGGATTACAACGTGTTCGGGACGGACGGCGCGCCGCGCGTGCGCAATCGTTAAGGTTGGAACAATGCGAAGGCGCAACTTTTCTTGGGACCCCCGGGGTGCCAGGATCAAATTCGGGTGTTCAACGGTCCGGTCGTGGTCTGGGTCCGGTCGCGACCACCGGGCAGGGGGCACCCAACGTGGGATCCGGAGCAGGGGGCTCGGGTAGTTTGTCCAAGCCGCAGCGGCTGCGCTGAATACGATGGAAGTCAGCGCGATCGGTGGCTTTGCCAGACGGTGTCACCGGTAACCGAGTCCCACGCATGACGCGTGTGCGCGGGTTTGATTAGGCGAAGGCAAATTCTCTCTGCATTGAATTGCCGCTTGCCTTTCGCGACAAGAGCGCGATGAAAAACACGCGGACGCGCGCGGTGTAACGTTGGCATACAAAACGGCCGGAAACGCGAAGGCCCGCAGGGGTCAAACCGAACATAAGAAACATTATCGGACGTTGGGGATAGTCGCCTGGGGCGGCAGTTGCGCTCGTTTTAAT